>JALYQN010000454.1 GCA_030855835.1 Actinomycetota bacterium
GCGGAGATGGGGGGACCGCGGCGAGGTGCTGCCCAAGGGATGGGGGGCCAGGCGCTGCGCACGAGACGGCTGACGGCCGGCCTCACCTACGTCGAGATTGGGCAAGTAGACGTCTCGGCGGCGCCGAAGCCGAGGGCGGTGTCCCGGGGCGCCGATGTCGAACTGGCCCGGTCAGCCGAGTGGCGCGAGCGGGCCGAGGCCGAGCTGGCAGCGGCGGTCGAGCGGCGGCGCAAGGCCGAGCGGGCCCGCGCCGAGGCGCGGCGCACGGAGGGCAAGGCATCCGAGGCGGTCGATTCGACAGGGTGCGCGCACAGCTCGATACGCGCCCTGCGCTGAACGCTCCGCACACATACGATCACTCACCGAAGGCGCAGCACGGCCTGCGCTCCAACAAGTGAGGAGAAGACCCCCCATGCCCGACGCCGCCCTGCTCCCGGCAATGCCTGACCTGGCACCGGATATATATCGCCAGCGTCTCGTGGTCGAGGGGCTTTGCCGCACCCCAATCGACGCCGCCAGTGTCCGCACCTACCTCCGCAGCCTGTCCGACCGGATCGACATGATCACGATCGCCCAACCGGTGACCCACCGCTCTCCCCTTTACGGTTGGGCGGGCTGGATCCATTGGGAGACCTCAGGCGCCCATTTCTATGCGTGGGAGACCCCGCGGCTGTTCTTCAGCGTCGACATCTACGCCTGCAAGCCGTTTGGCGTCGAGGCCGTCGTGGAGTTCACTCGTGACTTCTTCGACAGCCCTAACCTGGTCGCGAGGCAGTTCTGATGGGCGCGCCACTGCGGCTCGTCTTCAACCCGACCGGTGGCCTGGACGAGGCCGCGCGCGACTGCGAGGCCGACGTCTTCCGGCACTGGTACGGCAACACCCGCGAGCAACTCGAGGACGAGTACGCACCCTACGAGCGTGACTCGGTGTTCCTCGCCGTCGCCGACGAGCACGATGACGTGCTTGCGTGCGGGCGCTTCCTTACCGGGGCCAGTGCCGAGCTGAAGACGATCGTCGACGTCCAGCGTCCGCCGTGGGGTGTCGACGCGCCGCGCGCCGCCGCCGCCGTGGGCGTGGACCTCACCCGGACGTGGGATCTCGCGACGATGGGGGTCCGCTGCGGCGTCCACCAGGGTGCGACGAGGCTCGCGTCTGTGCTCTACCACGGTTTCACCACGGCGGTCCGGGTAAACAGGGTCGGCGCGATGATCGCCATCCTCGACGAACGCGTTCATGGGGTGGTGGCCTCGGCGGGCGTGCACCTGCAGGCGCTGCCGGGCACTCGGCCGGAGCCGTACCTCGGCTCCCCGGCCAGCAGGCCGGTGTACGCGCGCACTGCCCCCTACCTGGACTACCAGCGGCGGCACTGCCCCGAAGCCCACCGGCTGCTCACCTTGGGCGTCGGCCTGGACGGGGTGCAAGTACCCGAGCGGGCGCACTTCCGGCTGGACCCGTTCCCGCTGGCCCCGTCGGTGCCGTCGCGCGTGACGATCCCGGCCCCGGCCCGAGAGCTGGTGTCAATAGGGGCCAGGAGCCAGGGGTAATGACGCCGGGTCGCGGCCCAGCGAGGCCGACCACTGTCGGACCCATGGACCCACCGACGCCGCCGGCATGGGTGGGGAGACGTGGTATCCCTGCAGGACGTCGACGTCCAGGGCGATCAGGGCTGCCGCAGTGGGGGCGTCTTCGACCCCCTCTGCCACCAGTCGCAGACCGAGGGCGTGCGCCATCCGGGTCGTGGTGTCGACGATCACCCGGCTGCTGGCGTCGTCGAGCATCGTGGACACGAACGACCCGTCGAGCTTGAGCTGGCTCACCGGCAGGTCGCGCAGGTACGCCAGTGACGAGAAGCCTGTCCCGTAGTCGTCGATCGCCGACTGCACATGCAGGTCGCGCAGCTCGAGCAGCCGCTCGCGGGCGCGCTCCGGGTCGGCGAGGAAGGAGTCCTCGGTGACCTCGATGACCAACGTGTCGAGGGGGAGGTTGGCCTGGGTCATCGCTTCGACCAGGTACGGGATCGCGTGACCGCTGAGGATCTCCGGCGGCGCGCAGTTGAACGACACCTGGAAACCCAGGCCCTCGTCCACCCAGGTCCTGGCGTCGTCGACAACCTGACGGATGACCCCGACCGACAGGGCAGCCATCAGCCCGTGCTGGCGGGCCTCGGGCAGGGAGGCCGCAGGTATGAGCAGGCCCTCGACCGGGTGTCGCCAGCGGACCAGGGCCTCCACCGCGACCACGTGCTGGGTCGCGGCGTCGACCTGTGGCTGGTACCACATCGCCAGCTCGCCGTTGGTGATCGCGCGCCGCAGCTCCTCGGTCCGGCGCAGCCGTTGGTGAGTGAACCGGTCATGCGCGGCCTCGTACAGCACGGTTCCCACCCGGCTGGCCTTTGCCTCGTACATGGCCACATCGGCGCGACGCAAAAGGTCGGTCGAGCTGTCGTGGTCGACGCGCGCGGCTATCCCGACGGACGACGACAAGGAAACCTGGAGGCCCTGGATGTCGACGGGTTCGGCCAGCACGTTGCATATGTCGCGCCCGGCCTCCATCACCTCGAGCGCGTCGTCGCTCAGCGCCACCAACGCAAACTCGTCGCCGCCGAGCCTGGCAACGGCCAGGTCATGACCCAGCCGCGTCCGCAGGCGTTGTGCAACCAGGATGAGCACGTGGTCACCGACCGTGTGCCCCAAGCTGTCGTTGATGTCCTTGAACCCGTCGAGGTCGAGCAGCATCAAGGCCAGCGGCCGATCGGCCTCGAGGTGCCGGTCGAGGTCTGCGAGCACCGCCCGCCGGTTCGGCAGCCCGGTCAGGTCGTCCGTACGCGAGAGTCGGAACGCCTCGGAGGCTCCCCGTGCCTCGCGCAGCGCCAGCGCCAGGCGCCAACCGGCAGCAGCCAGCGTCATCAGCGCGGTCGCCGTGACGAACCAGCCGATCGGACCGAGCGGGTTCAGGGCCAGCGCCGCGATGGCGACGCCGGCCGCGAGCAGGAGGCTCCGAGCCTGCAGCTGCGGGTGGACGACGGCTCCGATCTCGGCGGGCCGGGTGGTTGCCGCGGTGCAGACCAGCGTGAAGCTGACGGCGTACAACAAGTTGAGCGCGGCGTTGGAGACGTACACGGCGTCGGGGAGGGTCAGCAGGAAGCTGGTGTCTGCGGCCGCTAAGCAGACGAAGCCCGCGATCAGCGCTGCTGTGCGAAGCGAGCGGTCCCGCTCGCCCACCAATACCTGCGCAAGCACGAGTAGCGCGAGAGCGATGTCGACCAACGGGTACAGCAGCGCCAAGAGCAGCGGGACCTCTCGCGCGTGGAACAGCAGCGACAGTGGTCCGAACCCGACGAATGCGGCCAGGCAGGCGGTCGCACCGCAGATCACGGTGGCCTCCAGCCCCACGCTCAGCGTCGGCAGCGGGCGCCGGGGGACCTCCAGCAGCAGGAACGCCACGATCCCGGCGTACGAGGCGAGGAAGAGGGCCTCGCCGGGCGAGGGAAACGTGACGATGGTGACCGCCTCCGCGGCGTTGAGCACCACCGAGCCCGCCCCCCACATGCAGATGCCCACAGTCAGGAGCAGCAGGGGTGTGCGTCGATCCCGCTGGTGAACGCACGCGAGGCACAGCCGTGCCACCAGCAGAGCGAAGAAGACGCCGATGCACGCCACCAGGGCAACCTCGCTCGCGTCCGTTCCGACCAACCGGGGAGCGAGCCCGACGCTGGCCGCCAGCAGTGCGAGCAGCCAGGCGAAGGGGTTCAGTAGTCGTGCCCTACGCGCGGCGGCGCGCGTGCGATGGGGCTGCGCGAGGGAGCGCGAGCTGGACAACACAGCTCGCCATCATGCCCGAATGATACCTAACGTGGGCTTTTGGGACGCATCGTCCGCTCGTGACCCCTCCGTGCTGCCATGGAGAGGGCCGCTGGCTGCCGGTCGGGCCGCATGCGCAAGGCCTGCCGGACCAGGTCACGCAGGCTGATGGCACCGGCACCCTCAACGTTCGGCGGCCGGGACTCCAACGCGACGACATGTGGATGATCGGGGCGCAGCTCGGCAGAGTCCTCGACCAGGACGATCCGTTCGGCCGGCGGCACGAGGGACAGCAGCGCACCAAGCAGCGTCGTCTTGCCGGAACCGGTACCACCGCTCACCAGGAACGCGGTCCTCGACTCGACCAGGTCGGCGAGAACCCTGGCGCCGACGGCAGGCAGCAACCCCCGCTCTACCAGCTCGTCCAGACTGAAGATCCGACGAGCCGGAACCCGCAGGCTGATCAGCGTGCCCGGTCGCGCCAACGGGGCGAGGGCAGCGTGCAACCGGGTGCCATCCCGAAGCCGGACGTCGACAAACGGGCTTGCGTCGTCCAGGCGCCGCCCGCCTGATGCGGCCAAGCGTTGGGCCAGCTGCCGGACAGCGGTGTCGTCGGCGAACGACACCGCCGCGGGCACCAGCCCCGCACCACGGTCGACGTAGACCCGGTGCGGACCATTGACCAACACGTCGCTCACGTCCGGCTGGTGCAGCAACGCCTCCAGTGGAC
>JALYQN010000004.1 GCA_030855835.1 Actinomycetota bacterium
GTGGTGAGCAGGTAGATCTCGGTCTCCACCGTGGCGTAGCGGACCCCACCCATGGTCAGCACGACACCGAACGCGGTGGCGCAGAACAGGAACACCAGCGACGCGGCCGACGCGATGGCCGGTGCCAGGGCTGGGAGCGTCACGGCGCGGAAAGCCCGCCAGGGCGAGGCGCCCAACGCGCGCGCGGCCTGCTCGGCGCGCGGGTCGAGGTGTGCCCACATCGCCCCGACCGTCCGCACCACCACGGCGTAGTTGAAGAACACCAGAGCGGCCACGATCACGGCGAAACCGCCGTCGACGCCCAGGAAACCGAGCGGCCCCCCTTCCACCAGCAGGCTGCGGAAGGCCACCCCCACCACCACGGTCGGCAGCACGAACGGCACGGTCACGAAAGCCCGCGCGGCGGCGCGGCCGGGGAAGCGGCAGCGGTACAGCACGTAGGCACCCGGGACCCCCAGCAGCACCGCGAGCAGCGTGCCCGCCACCGACTGTGCCAGCGTCTGCCCGATGACCCGCCAGGTCCGCTCGGTGCCCAGCACCTGTCCGAACCCGCTGAGGTCGAGGGCGCCGTCGGCGACCACGCCGCGGATCATGATGGCGCCGACCGGCCAGGCGAAGAACACCCCGAGGAAGGCCAGTGGCAGCGCCGCCGCCACCACGAGCAGCACGGTCGGGCCGAGCGGCTGACCTGGAGGACGTAGCCGGGCCGCGACGCCGCTCACCCGACGACCACCTCGGTCCAACGCCGGATCCACTCCTCACGGTTCGCCTCGATCAGTCCCGGGCTGATGTGGTGGGGCTGCCGCGACAGCGGCCCGAACCGCGCCCAGGTCGGTGGCAGGTCGGCCTGCTCGTCGACGGGGTACATGTACATCCGGCTGGGGATGGTCTGCTGGAAGCGGGTCGAGAGCATGAAGTCGATCAGCTGCCGCGCCCCCTCGGGGTTGTCTGCCCCGGCGAGCACTCCGGCGTACTCGACCTGTCGGAAGCAGGTGCCCAGCAGGGCACGGGTGGTTGGCTCGTCCCCCGCTCCGGCCACCTCTGCCGGCGGCGAGCTGGCGTACGACACAACGATCGGGCGCGGCCCGTTGCCTTGCGAGCCGGAGAACTCGACGAAGTACGCGTCCGACCAGCTGTCGGACACCTGCACGTCGTTGGCACGCAGGTCGGCCCAGTAGTCCAGCCAGCCGTCGGCACCGAAGGCATCGACGGTCGCGAGCAGGAACGACAGCCCGGGCGAGGAGGTGGCCGGGTTCGTGACGACGGTAAGCCCCTCGTACGTCGGGTCGGCGAGGTCGGCGAAGGTGCGGGGTTCGGGAAGCCCGTTGCGCCCGAACCACGCCCGGTCGATGTTGATGCACACGTCGCCGTAATCCACGGCGGTGAGCCGGTGGCTGTCGTCGACGGCGAACCGGTCGGCCGCGGGAGGTGTCCGGGGGGACGCGTAGGGCTGCAGGATGCCGGCGGTCAGGGCCCTGGAGGCGAACGCGGTGTCGATGCCGAAGACCGCGTCACCCAGGGGCGTCTGCTTGGACAGCACCAGTTGGTTGACCAGCGTTCCGGCGTCACCGGGAGACGTGGTCTCTACCGTCAACCCGGACTCGCGCTCGAAGTCGGCGACCAGCTGCCGGTCGACGGCGAATGAGTCGTGCGTGACGAGCACAACCGTTCCAGCACCGCCGGTGCTGCCGGCGCCGCTGCCGCCGTCAGGGCCGGTGTCACCGATGGCGGAACACGCCGCCGTACCCAGCAGTGCTGCAACAGTCAGCGCTACAAGCGGCGCCAGCCTTCGCTGTGTCATGTGCCTGTGCCCTCCTCGTTCCGAAGGAGGGGGCCGGTGGCCGTCCGCGGCGAGCGCGGCGACAACCGGCAAGAGGTTCTCGACTCCCTATCGCCGGTGCTAGCCGGATCAGGTTCGAGGGTCTGCGGTTCAACCCGCACTCTCAGCGCCTCGGGGCGCTCCCCTGTCGTACGCCTTCGACCTTACCCCGACCAGTCAGCGGGCTGGATGCAACAGGTTGGTCCGGGTCAGCGCAGCGGGGGAATCAGGCCCACGCCGTGGCGGGAGACTGCTCAGCACACGTCGGCGATTCAGCCGGTTGGACGTTCTTGTACTACTCGCCGGGTGGAGCTGGCGAGGCGGTCCAGGGAGGTGCTGACCAGCCCGGGTGGCAGCACCGCAGGACCGTGGACGGCGGTGGTGGCGGCTAGGCCGGGTCGGGAGCCGTCAGCCCGCCGGGCAGGTCGACCGCGACCCGCGCAGATCAGGGAGATCAGGGGTCAGATGACGACGGCTGCCAAGATCGCCGCCGGGCGCGGCGGCGTCGGCCGGTCGGTCCGGCCGGCTCGCGCTCATGGCCGGCTGGCAAGGTCGGTGAGCACCGCGGTCAGCGCCTGCACCCCGGCCTCGCAGTCGGCCGGCTCCGCGTACTCACCCGGTGCATGCGAGACGCCGGTCGGGTTGCGGACGAAGAGCATCGCCGCCGGCACCCCGGCCGCGGCCAGCACCCCCGCATCGTGGCCCGCGCCAGTGGCCAGCACCGGCACCCCGGCAAGCAGTGCAACCAGCCGGTCGCGCAGGGCAGCCGGGAAGTCCACCCGGGCGGTCAGCGACTCGATCTCGACGGCGAGCGAGGTGC
>JALYQN010000027.1 GCA_030855835.1 Actinomycetota bacterium
GGCAGGGGGTGCTGTTCCCGCGGCCGACGCTGCCGGCGATGAAGGAGGCCATGGGCCGCGGACCTGTCGCGGACGACAGCAGGTGGACGGCACTGCTCGGCAGGCTCCAGCGGTGGCATGGCCGGGCCGCGGTCATCTCGCACGAGATGATCAGCTCCGCGACCCAGCGCGAGATCGACCGACTCGTCCAGGGCCTGCGGGCGGTTGACCTGCACGTCATCTACTCCGCGCGGGACCTGTCGGCGGTGGTGCCCGCGATGTGGCAGACCGGTCTGCGCAGCACGCGCAGCTTCACCTGGAGGCAGTACTCCCGGTCGCTGAAGCGGCCCAACCGGGGCAGCGCCCCGTGGGGCAAACGGTTCTGGCAGAGCCACGACGCCGTTGCGGTGCTGCGCCGGTGGGGCCGGCTTCTGCCCACCGAGAACCTGCATGTGCTCACCGTGCCGCGCCGGGGCAGCCCGCCGGAGCTGTTGTGGGAACGGTTCTGCTCCATCCTCGAGGTGGACCCGTCCGGACACGACCTGGCGTCACCGCGCTTCAACCCGTCGCTGGGCACCGCCGAGGCCGAGCTCCTCCGGCGCGTCAACAAGGCGCTGTCCACCAGTGACATCGACCCGACCGACTGGATGAACTGGGCGCGGTGGCTAGGGCGCGAGCTCGAGACTCGGGAGAACATGGCCCGGTTCACGTTGCCCCGACGCGACCTGTCGTGGGTGTCTGCGCGCTCGGAACGGGTCATCGCAGGGCTCCGCGCCGGGGGGTACTCCGTCGTCGGCGACCTCGACGACCTGCGGCCGCAGCCCGTGGCGCCCGAACGGGCCCGGCACCCGGCGGACGCCAGTCCCGACGCCGTCCTCGAGGTAGCGGTCCACACCATCGTGCAGATGACCCGCGACGAGGCGGTTTAGGGGTCCGGCGCCGCCGCTGGTAACCTCGACTGGTGCCGTGCGGCGGCCCGGTGATACCGCCCGGGCACGACGCGCAGCGAACCCCGAGAGGAGAGGGCGTTGCCCACCGACGTCGCCACGAAGAAGACGATCATCGACGAGTACGCCACGTCCGCGGGCGACACCGGCTCCCCTGAGGTCCAGGTGGCGCTGCTGACCCACCGGATCTCCCACCTCACCGAGCACCTGAAGGAGCACAAGCACGACCACCACAGCCGTCGTGGCCTGCTGCTTCTCGTCGGCCAGCGCCGACGGTTGCTCAACTACTTGCAGAGAACCGACATCGGGCGCTACCGGTCGCTGATCGAACGACTCGGCCTTCGCCGTTGATCGAACACAGCCGTTGACCCGAACAGAAGAGAGGGACCTCCAGATGGAGCCCGACACACAGACCCATGCCGTCGAGACCGCCTTGGACAACGGCCGGCACGGCACCCGAACCATCCGTTTCGAGACCGGCCGCCTGGCCCGCCAGGCGGGCGGCGCCGTCTCGGCATATCTCGACGACGGCACCATGCTGCTGTCGACCACGACGGCCGGCAAGCACCCGAAGGAGCACTTCGACTTCTTCCCCCTCACCGTCGACGTCGAGGAGCGGATGTACGCCGCGGGACGCATCCCCGGCTCGTTCTTCCGCCGTGAGGGCCGCCCCAGCGAGGACGCGATCCTGACCTGCCGGCTCATCGACCGGCCGCTGCGCCCGACGTTCGGCAAGGGCGTGCGCAACGAGGTGCAGGTCGTCATCACCGTACTTGCGCTCGACCCGGACTCCCCCTACGACGTACTGGCGATCAACGCCGCATCCGCGTCGACGCAGATCTCCGGGCTTCCCTTCGCCGGTCCGATCGGCGCAACCCGGGTCGCGCTGATCGACGGGGACTGGGTCGCATTCCCGACCCACGCCCAGCTCGAGGGCGCGGTGTTCGACATGGTCGTCGCCGGGCGCCTGGTCGACGAGGGCAGTGACGACTCGAGTCAAGACTCCGGCGACGTGGCGATCATGATGGTCGAAGCCGAGTCGACCGAGCAGACCTGGGAGCTCGTGCGGGCCGGCAAGCAGGCGCCCACCGAGGAGGTCGTGGCTGAGGGGCTGGAGGAAGCGAAACGCTTCATTCGTCAGCTGTGCCTGGCCCAGCGCGAACTCGCCGCCACCTCCGCCAAGGAGGTCCGGGACTTTCCCCGGTTCCCGGACTACGGCGACGACGTGTACGTCGCAGTCGACGCGGCGGTGCGTGAGGACATCACCCAGGCGGTCGCCATCGCCGGCAAGGCCGAGCGCGAGGCCCGTCTCGACGAGATCAAGGCGGCCTCGCTGGATCAGGTGGCCGGTCAGTTCGAGGGCCGCGAGAAGGAAGTCGGCGCGGCGATCCGGTCGATCACCAAGCAGCAGGTGCGGCACCGGGTGCTGCGCGACCAGGTGCGCATCGACGGCCGCGGACTCACCGACATCCGGACGCTGGGCGCCGAGGTGGCCGTGGTGCCGCGGGTGCACGGATCGGCGCTGTTCGAGCGTGGCGAGACCCAGATCATGGGCATCACGACGCTGAACATGCTGGGTCTCGAGCAGCGGCTCGACACCTTGTCGCCGGAGCGGACCCGGCGCTACATGCACAACTACAACTTTCCGCCGTACTCCACCGGTGAAACCGGTCGGGTCGGCTCGCCGAAGCGACGCGAGGTCGGGCACGGCGCCCTCGCGGGTCGCGCGCTGCTGCCGGTGCTGCCGACGCGCGAGGAGTTCCCGTACGCGATCCGGCAGGTGTCGGAGGCGCTGAGCTCGAACGGCTCGACCTCGATGGGCTCGGTCTGCGCCTCCACGATGGCCCTGCTCAACGCCGGCGTCCCGCTGCGTGCACCGGTCGCTGGCATCGCGATGGGGCTGATCTCTGACGAGATCGACGGCGAGACGAGGTACGTGACGCTGACCGACATCCTGGGCGCCGAGGACGCGTTCGGCGACATGGACTTCAAGGTGGCCGGCACCCGTGAGTTCGTCACCGCACTGCAGCTCGACACCAAGCTCGACGGAATCCCAGCCACCGTGCTGGGAGCTGCGCTGCAGCAGGCGCGGGACGCCCGGATGACGATCCTGGACGTGATGCGCGAGGCGATCGACGAGCCGGACGAGATGAGCCCG
Source organism: Actinomycetota bacterium (assembly GCA_030855835.1). Lineage (GTDB taxonomy): Bacteria > Actinomycetota > Actinomycetes > Propionibacteriales > Nocardioidaceae > JACCVL01. The sequence goes on from JALYQN010000027.1 coordinate 3,085, forward strand.
TTCGCGCCGCGGATCATCACCTTGCGGGTTCCGGTCGACAAGATCGGCGAGGTGATCGGGCCCAAGGGCAAGATCATCAACCAGATCCAGGACGACACCGGCGCCCAGATATCGATCGAGGACGACGGCACCATCTACGTCGGGGCGGACAACGGCGACGCCGCCGAGGCGGCCCGGGTCATGATCAACGCCATCGCGAACCCGACGATGCCGGAGATCGGAGAGCGCTACCTCGGCACCGTGGTGAAGACCACCGCCTTCGGGGCGTTCGTCTCGCTGGTCCCTGGCAAGGATGGCCTGCTGCACATCTCGAAGCTGCGTGCGCTGGCCGGCGGCAAGCGCGTCGAGGCGGTCGAGGACGTGGTGTCGGTCGGCCAGAAGGTGCAGGTAGAGATTGCCGAGATCGACGACCGCGGCAAGCTGTCGCTGCGGCCCGTCGTCGAGGAGTCGGGCAACGAGGCAAACGGCGCGCCGGAGTCCCGGGTGGAGGACGAGGCCCGGGTCGGGTGAGGGTCCGGCTCCCGCCGGACCAGCGACCCGGCAGCACCCGGACGCTGCTGAATGCGGAGCAGGGCGGCCTGGTGCGCCGTACGATCCTGCCGGGCGGGCTGCGCGTGGTCACCGAGGCGATGCCCGGCGTGCGTTCGGCGAGCATCGGCTGCTGGGTGGGGGTCGGCTCACGCGACGAGAGGGAGTCCCTCGTCGGCGCCTCGCACTTTCTCGAGCACCTGCTGTTCAAGGGCACCCGGCAGCGCTCCGCGTTGGAGCTCTCCGGGCCGCTGGAGGCAGTGGGAGGCGAGGTCAACGCCTTCACCGGCAAGGAGTACACCTGCTACCACGCCCGGGTGCTCGACGACGACCTGCCGCTGGCCGTCGACATCCTTGCCGACATGATGACTTCGTCGCGCCTGAGCGCTGGCGATGTGGACTCGGAACGGGACGTGATCCTCGAAGAGATCGCGATGAACGACGACGACCCCGACGACGTCGTGCACAACCTGATCGCCGGCAGGTTGTGGTCGTCGTCGCCGCTCGGCCGGCCGGTCTCCGGCAGCCCAGCGTCGATCGCGGCACTGACCCGCCCGCAGCTCGACGGCTTCTACCGGCGGCGCTACCGGCCGGAAGCTGTCGTCATCGCGGTCGCCGGCAACGTCGAGCACCGGGCCGTCGTCCGCCAGGTGCGGGCGGCGTTCTCGGCCGGCGGATGGCTGCGCGAGAC
>JALYQN010000036.1 GCA_030855835.1 Actinomycetota bacterium
CGACCGTGCCGGCCGGCACGGTCGCAGCGGGGAGTCGCACCTCCGTCGCCCCACCAGGAGCATCGACCACGACGTCGCCTGCGGTGATGCGGTACCCCGCCGCCGATCCACACGTCCCGTCGTCGCCGCTGCCGGTGAAGCGGACGACGATCTCGTCGCCCACCCGCTCGATCGTCACGTCGAAGATGGGGCCGGGCCGGTCGGCATCGGTCGCGTAGTTGCCGCTGTTGTGGAGGTCATGGCCGTTCTTCGGCCATTCCACGGGCTGGCACGTGGCACCAGCGGTCGACCAGAGGAAGAGGTTGCCCTCCCGGGTGCTCAGGGCGAGCTCGAGGGTGCCGTCACCGTCGAGGTCACCCGCGCCCGCCGATGCGACCGACCAACCGCCCGTGAGCTTGGGGAAGCCGTCGGCTGGCAGCCCGGCCGCTCCATAGCCCTGGAGGTCGTACATGGCCGACGACTGCAGCACCTCGGCCATGCCGTCGCCGGTGACGTCGAGGATGACGGGAGCGTTGATGAACTGGAGGTCGTTCATCTGGGCCGGGTACCCGGGCTGGAACTGCCCGAGCGTCGGGTCCCACACGCTGATGTGGTCCTCCGCGCCGAGCTGCTGCTCGGGAAGGATCACGTCGAGCAGGCGCTTCACGCCTGTCGAACCCATGGCGAAGCCGAGCTGCGGGTTGCCACCCACGTGTCCGAACACGCCACCGCCGAGCGACGCGAAGGTCGGCAGGTCGGTGGAGGTGCTGCCTGCTCCCGGGACGCTGCTGGCACCGGTGATGTAGCGACCGTCGGGAGCCTCGCCGAGCGTGCTCGACCCGTCGGGCTCGAGGAAGTAGGGCGGGCTGGCGATCGACGCAGTGCCGATCTCCAGCGAGCCGTCATCGTCGGTGTCGGCCATCACCGGCGTGCCGTTCGACCCCTCGCCAACATAGGGGAGCAGCTCGAGGGTCAGCATCGCCACGGGCACCGGCCAGCCGGCGACGTAGGCCTGGTCATCTGGGTTGGGCGTGGCATCGGTGGCCGCGCTCGACGGGTGCGCGGAGCCGTCGTGGTGGAGCAGGTACGTGCGGGTGTTGCCGTTGGCGTTGACCTGCGCGAGCGCGGCGATGGCCGGGTCGGTGCTGTTCGGCGTCTCCTCGTACTCCTCGTTCACGTTGGCGGCAACCTCGAGGTCGCCGTCGCCGTCGACGTCACCGATGCTCGGGGTGGGCAGGACCTTGCGGCCGAACCTCACGCCCGAGCCGTCGACGTAGGTGACGAGGTGTGTGACGGGGTCGACGGCAGCGACCTTCTCCGGGTCGCGCAGCAGCACGGGCCAGCCGTTCACCGGTGAGCCGCCGGAGTGCCAGGCGTACACGTGACCGTCGTTGGACCCTGCCACCAGCTCGAGGCCGGGGCTGCTCGGGTCGAGATCGCCGGCAGCGGGCTGCGACGTGAAGGCCTGATCGGTGGTGTTCAGCTCGTCGCGGACGTCATTCGCGCCGTCGTCATCACAGTTCGCGCCCGGCGCCTCCTGACACTGCGACTCGTGGGAGAACTCGGGGATGCCGCGGACCGGGAACCCGACCACCGGCTGGCCGGTGTGGGTCCAGACGTGCAGGTTCCCTTCGACGTCGCCGACCGAGACCTCTGGCGTGCCGTTGCGATCCAGGTCCGCGACGAGCGGGGCGCCCGTCAGGAGGGCGCCGTACACGGTGCCGGGCATCCCTCCGGTCGTGTAGCCGTTCTCACCGGTGCTCGGCAGGTCGATCGGACTGGTGTGGACGGGCCAGCCGGCGGCCTCTGTGCCGTCGGCCTTGTAGGCGTGGACGTAGCCGTTGCCGTCGCCGATGATCAGCTCGTCGAGCCCGTCAGCGTCGAGGTCCTCGAATGCCGGCGAGCCGGCGCCGTCTGCCTCGAGGAACCTCGGCCACCCCGCGAGCAGTGCTGGGTCATCATGCGCGAACGCCTGGTGCTGCGCGATTGCGGTCTTCCACGGCGTGGTGGTGTCGCCGTCGGCGTGCGTGATCACCCGGATGCGGAAGGCGTCCTGCTCGGGCATCGACCTGGCCGTCGGGTCGTCGGCGGGCGTGTAGGGCGCCGTGGCAGGGTTCAGCTGGTTGGCCTCGATGGCGGCCCGCACCTCTGCGAGGTCGAGCGTCGCGAGCACGCCCTCCGTGGCGGTCGAGCCCGAGCCGGTGGCGGCCGTGGTCCAGGTCTCGAGGTCGGTGGCCGGGAACTTGGGTGGCTGGACGCCGGGCGCCCACTGCACCTCGTAGGTGTACGCAGCGGCGCGCGGCGCTGCGACACGACCCGTCACCTCGACCGTGCCGACTGCGGGTAGCGGAGCCCACCAGCGCGGACCGGTGATGTCGGCTTCCGGCGGGATGTGCCCTGCCGCCACCATCGCCACCATGTCGTCGCTGCGGATGCGGCCCCATCCCGAGATCTGGTCCCAGCCGGCGGTCGTGACGAAGCGTTGTGAGGCGGGCAGCGTGGTGAAGAAGTTGTTGGGCGGGCCCGGCGGCTTCGGCGTGGAGAAGTCGATGTCCTCGGCTGCGAGGCGGAACAGCTGCTTCGCCTCCTCAGCGGAGAGCGGCTTGCCGGACACGTCTGGGTCGATCACCCCCAGGTCGACCGCGTTGCGCGCCGCCGAGTAGAGCAGCCCAGCCATGCCGGCGCTCTGGCCGACCGCGTCCGACGAGCAAGACGTAGACGGCACCGACACCCAGATGTAGCCACCGAAGTTGGTGCAGCCGTTGAACGCCAGCCAGGTCGGTGGGTACTGGACGGGCACCCCTTCGACATCGGCGGCGTGTGTTATCGAGTTGACCACCATCGTGTGGTTCAAGGCCGAAGGCTGGTTGTGGTGACCGGCGGACTCATCAGCCGCGGATGCCACGAACAGCACACCGCGCTCGTAGGCGTAGTCGGCGGCCGCCTGGCGAAGCGGGTGTGGTTAAGCGATCCGAGGGCGCTCTGGATCACGCTCGCGCCGTTGTCGGTGGCGTACACGGCTGCCTCGGCGAAGTGGTTGGCATCGGCGACGAAGCTGTCGCCGACGCGCATCTCCATCAGCATGCAGTTGGGGCACTGGGGGTCGATGTCGATGCCCGTCTCGCCCGCGGAGTCCTCCGACTCACCGGTGCCGTGGCCGTAGTCGACGTCGTCGTTCGGGTCGTTGTCGCCCTCGAAGAAGTCCCATCCGGAGACGTCGTCGGTGTAGCCGTTGCCGTCGTCGTCCACCCCGTCGGAGAACGCGCGCACCAGGTCCCCGGGATCCAACAAGGTGTTGTCGTCGTCCGGGTCATCCAGGGCGCGCGCATCACCCGCGTCGACGTAGTCCTTCACGTTGAACACACCGTCGCCGTTCGCGTCGTACTCCTGGACGGTGCCGCTGCGGTCGTCACCGCCACTGCCCGGCACGGGCAGCTCACCGCGATTCAGCGCGAACTTGTTGACGAGGTTCGCGCGGTCCTCGTCCCAGCGGATCCCGCTGTCGGTGACCGCGATGACGGTGTCTGGTCGGCCGGTCGTCGTCTCCCACGCCTCGTTCGTGCCAGGGCCCCGAACACCGTTGAACTCCTGAGGGTTGGCGTCGATGTAGGGGTCGTAGTCGTCGTCGCCGAGCACCGCGCGGTAGTCCGACAGCTTCCAGTCGTCACGGCAGTCGAAGTTCGAGGGTAGGTCAGCCCCGGCGGGCACGGCGTCGCCCGTCGGCACCCCGTCGCACGATCCGTTGTCGATGTGCAGCTGGGTGTAGTCGTACGGGTCGCTGGTCGGGTCAGCCGGTTCCGGGAACGGCAGCTCGGCTGCGGCGGGCAGCCCGAGCGCGACCGTCGCTGCTGCGGCACCGAGGACCATCAGAGACCGAAGGGGGCGCACCAGCTGACGTTACTGCCGGTAGGCGTGAGCGCGCTGAGGGGCGAGGCCAGCGGGATGCGGTTCGGCTCGTCATCCGCCCCACCATGGCTGCAGCCGATCCCACCCGACGGGGGCCCCGGCGACGTAGCCCCAACCGAGCAAGGCGTCGATCACGTAGTGCTCGCCCGAGACCACGAGGGCGAAGGTCATGCCGAGCACGTAGGCGACCAGCAGGCCCGGGTCACGCGCCGGTCGGCCACAGTGTCGCTGCGACGAGCGCGGCGTGGGCCGCATGCAGGGAGGGCACTGCAGCGACCAGGTTGACGGAAGCCTGGCCCTTGGTGATGAGACGCTCGACAGCGTTCAACCCGACGAGCCTCAGCCCGCACGGTGCGGGTGATCGGCCAGCCGTGGAG
>JALYQN010000045.1 GCA_030855835.1 Actinomycetota bacterium
GACCGACAGGTTCGGCCGCAAGAAGCTGTTCATGATCACCTTGGCCGTCTACACCGTCGCGACCGTGCTGACGGCGTTCTCGATGAACCCGACGTGGTACTTCGCCTGCCGGTTCCTGACCGGTGCGGGCATCGGCGGTGAGTACGCCGCGATCAACTCCGCCATCGACGAGCTGATCCCGGCCAAGTACCGAGGCCGGGTCGACGTCGCCATCAACGGGTCGTTCTGGATCGGGGCAGCCGGCGGAGCATTGCTCACGATCCCGCTGCTCGACCCCACCGTGATCGACCAGGGCGTCGGCTGGCGGCTCGCGTTCGGCCTGGGCGGCATCCTCGCCGTCGGGGTGCTGATCGTGCGCCGCTACGTGCCGGAGAGCCCGCGCTGGCTCTACATCCACGGACGCGACGAGGAGGGCGACCGGATCGTCGCCGACATCGAGCAGGACGTCCAGCGCGAGACCGGCCGGGACCTGCCCGGTGTGTCGCAGACGATTACGATCCGGCAGCGCCGATCGATCGGTTTCGGGCTCATCGCCCGCACCGTCTTCACGCTGTACCCCCGGCGCACGGTCCTGTGCCTGTCGCTGTTCATCGGGCAGGCGTTCCTGTACAACGCGTTCTTCTTCACCTACGGCGACACGATCACCACGTTTATGGGCGTGGTGCAGACCGGTTGGTACGTCGCTGCGTTCGCGGTGAGCAACTTCCTCGGCGCGCTGCTGCTGAGCCCGCTGTTCGACACGGTGGGTCGAGTACGGATGATCTCTGGCACCTACATCCTGTCCGGTGCGCTGCTGGTCGTCGCCGGCCTGATGCTCAGCCCCACCCTGTCCGCGGTGACGCTGACCATCATGGGCATGGTGATCTTGTTCTTCGCGTCGGCTGGCGCCAGCGCGGCGTACCTGACCGCGAGCGAGGTGTTCCCGATGGAGACCCGCGCGTTGTGCATCGCCTTCTTCTATGCGGTCGGCACGGCTGCGGGCGGCATCGCCGGGCCACTGCTGTTCGGCAAGCTGATCGAGGACGCGACGACCGGCGGGCTCGATATCAGCGCCATCGCCATCGGGTACTACATCGGCGCTGCGCTGATGATCGCCGGTGGCGTCGTGGCGGCGTTCCTCGGTGTCCACGCCGAGGGCGAGTCGCTGGAGAGCATCGCCAAGCCGCTCACCGCCGAGGACGACCCGGACCCGTCCTCCGGCGGCGGCCACGAGCCCGCCCACGCCTGAGAGGAGCCGTTCATGCCGATGCCCCCACCGAAGCCGTCAACCGACCAGAGCCAGGGCCGCCGGATCCAGCGCGAGATGGCCCAGCTGGAGCGAGCCCTGACCGATCGCGGGCCGCTTGACCGGGACGCGCTGACCGCCGTCGTCGGCGGCGCCTACTGGGAGCCAGGGCGCTTCGATCGGGCGTTGGTCGCGGCGCTCGACTCGGGTCGGGTGGTCAAGGACACCGAGGGCAGGTACGCCGCGACCTGACGTTCGTCTGCCCCAGCCTGATCGACATGAAGGTCGGGCGGGTGAGCATGGCCCGGGGGGCTTTGGGGTGGTGCGTCCTCAAACGGTGTCCACAACGATGTCGGCGGCGGTGTACGGGTCGGTCTCGCCGGCGATCACCGCCGCGGCGAGGCGGTCGAGGTCGGCATGCCCGTGCAAATCAGCGAGTCGCTCCCGCATGCCGGTGACCGCGATCGCTTCGATCTCACCGCGGACGCGGCGCAGCCGCAGGCGTTCCAGCTCGCCGGACTGCTGCGCCCACCGGTGGTGCGCCTCGATCGCCTCGATGACAGCGTCGATGCCCTCACCCTTGGCCGCCACCGTCTTGACGATCTGGGGCGTCCAGGCATCGCCCGCTCGCTCGGTAAGCGCGAGCATCGCTCGCAGGTCGCGGGCAACCTGGGCGGCACCGTCGCGGTCTGCCTTGTTGACCACGTACACGTCGCCGATCTCCAAGATGCCGGCTTTGGCGGCCTGGATCCCGTCGCCCATCCCGGGGGCCAGCAATACCAGTGTGGTGTCGGCGGTCGCGGCAACCTCGACCTCGGACTGCCCGACGCCGACGGTCTCGACGAGCACCAGGTCACAGCCTGCCGCGTCCAGCACGCGAACGGCCTGGGGGGTCGCCCACGCAAGCCCGCCGAGGTGCCCGCGGCTGGCCATGGACCGGATGTAGACGCCGCGGTCGGTGGCATGGTCTTGCATCCGCACCCGGTCGCCGAGCAGCGCGCCGCCGGAGAACGGCGACGACGGATCGACGGCGAGCACCCCGACCCTGCGCCCGGTGCCGCGCAGCGCAGTCACCAGCGCAGACGTGCAGGTCGACTTCCCGACCCCGGGCGAACCGGTGATGCCGATCACCTGGGCGTTCCCCGTATGCGCCACCAGCAGCGCGCTGACCTCGCGCAGCAGCGGCGAGGCGTCCTCAACCAGCGAGATCAACCGCGCCACCGCCCGCGCCTCGCCGGCGCGGGCTTGCTCGACCAACGCGGGGACGGACACAGCGGTCGGCAGCGCGCTCAACCCGTCGCTCAGCGCGATGGCACGCGCAGGATCAGGCCGTCACCCTGACCGCCGCCTCCGCACAGGGCCGCCGCACCGGTGCCGCCGCCGCGTCGCGCCAGCTCGAGGGCAAGATGCAGCACGATGCGGGCACCGCTCATCCCGATCGGGTGACCCACCGCGATGGCACCTCCGTTGACGTTGACCTTGTCGTCGGGCAGACCCAGCTCGCGCGTGCTGGCGATGCCGACGGCGGCGAACGCCTCGTTGATCTCGACCAGGTCGAGGGCGGCCGGCTCGATTCCCTCCCTGCGACACGCCAGCGCGATCGCCCGGGCGGGCTGCAGCTGAAGCGTCGAGTCGGGACCGGCCACCATGGCGTGCGCACCGATCTCGGCCAGGAACGGCAGCCCGAGCTCCTGGGCCTTGACCTTGCTCATCACCACCACGGCGCAGCCGCCGTCGGAGATCTGCGACGCGGAGCCGGCGGTGATGGTGCCGCCGGGCCCGAAAGCGGGACGCAGCTTGGCGAGCCCCTCGGTGCTGGTGTCCTCGCGTACGCCCTCGTCGGCAGCCACCACGACCGGGTCTCCTCGGCGCTGCGGAACCTCGACCGGCACCACTTCGTCGTCGAACAGCCCGTTCTTCCAGGCCTCGGCGGCACGCTGGTGCGAGCGAGCGCTGAAGGCGTCCTGCTCGGCCCGGCTGAGCGCCAGCCCGTCGGCGTTGCACCGGTCGGTCAGCGCCCCCATCGGTTGGTCGGTGAAGGTGTCCCAGAGCCCGTCGTGGGCCAGGGAGTCGACCAGGGTGGTGTCTCCATACCTCGTGCCCTGGCGAGAACCGGGCAGCAGGTGCGGGGCGCTCGTCATCGACTCCATCCCGCCGGCCACGACGATCTCCACCTCACCGAGGCGCACCAGCTGGTCGGCCAGCGCGATCGCGTTCAAGCCGGACAGGCAGACCTTGTTGACCGTGACGGCGGGCACGGTCATCGGTATGCCCGCCCTCTCGGCTGCCTGCCGGGCGGTGATCTGACCGGCGCCGGCCTGCAGCACCTGGCCCATGATCACGTACTCCACCTGGTCAGCTGTGACGCCGGCCTTGTCCAGCGCCCCGGCGATGGCGATGCCACCGAGATCCGTGCCGGAGAAGCCAGTCAGCCCGCCGAGCAGGCGGCCGATGGGCGTGCGGGCACCAGCGACGATGACGGACGGGGACGGGTGCGGGGACACGGCAGCGGACCTCCTGGGGTGCTGGCCCAGGCTAGCGACCCCCTCGTCGAGACATCGCGCCCCTCAAGGCGACATGGACCGCGGTGACTCGCGATCGGTCCGAGCTGCCGCCAGCAGGGCCGTGGGACGATGGCGCCACCACACCCGTTCGAGCCATGGATGCCTGAATTGTCCGTTCCATTGCCTCCCGAGTCGGATCTGCCGTCGCGGCCGCACGACTCTTTTTTCCGGTCACTGTTGCTGGGCATCGACCATGTGGGTATCGCCGTGGCAGACCTGGACGTCGCGGTTGAGTTCTACGCGCGCACGTTCGGAATGGCCTGCGTGCATCAGGAGGTCAACGAGCGCGAGGGGGTGCGCGAGGCGATGCTCGCGGTGGCTGAGGCCCACGACAGCTCGGCTCCCTGCCTGCAACTGCTGGCTCCATTGACGCCTGAATCCCCGATCGCCGCCTTCCTGCACCGCTCGGGACCGGGCGTGCAGCAGGTGGCGTACCGGGTCCGCGACGTCGAGCAGGTCGCCGCCGTCCTGCGTGAGCGCGGGCTGAAGGTGCTGTACGACACCGCCCGGCCGGGCACAGCCGGCACCCTGGTCAACTTCGTCCACCCCAAGGACGCCGGCGGTGTACTGGTGGAGCTCGTCCAGCGGCCCCGGTGACTACGCACAGCGGCGCGCTAACGTCGACCCGCCGATAACCGCCGCACCGCCCACCTGGCCGACCCCGGAAGGACCCGACCGTGGAGCAGATCCGCGCCGCCGTGCTTGCCGCCGACCGGCGTCCGGAGGACATTGCCGCGATCCCCGTGCCGCAGACTTACCGGGCGGTCGTCGTCCGCAAGGACGAGGCGGAGATGTTCGCCGGGCGGGAATCGGCCCTCAAGGACCCCCGCGAGTCGCTGCACGTCGACGAGGTGCCTGTCCCCGAGCTCGGCCCCGGCGAGGCGCTGGTCGCCGTGCTTGTCAGCGCCATCAACTACAACACGGTCTGGACGTCGATCTTCGAGCCGATGCCCACCTTCGGGTTCCTGGAGCGGTACGGGCGGACTTCGCTGCTCGCGCGCCGGCACGACCTCCCGTACCACGTGGTCGGGTCCGACCTGTCCGGCGTGGTGCTGCGCGCCGGACCGGGGGTGCATGCCTGGAAGCCCGGTGACGAGGTGGTGGCGCACTGCCTGGACGTGAGCCTCGAGGGCCCGGACGGGCACAACGACACCATGCTCGACCCCGAGCAGCGGATCTGGGGCTTCGAGACGAACTTCGGCGGGCTGGCCGAGATAGCCCTGGTCAAGGCGAACCAGCTGATGTCGAAGCCAACCCACCTGACCTGGGAGGAGGCGGCGGTGCCCGGGCTGGTCAACTCGACCTCCTACCGGCAGCTGGTGTCGCGCAACGGGGCGGGGATGAAGCAGGGCGACGTCGTCCTGATCTGGGGCGCGTCCGGCGGGCTCGGTTCGTACGCCACGCAGCTGGCGCTCAACGGCGGTGCGATCCCGGTCTGCGTCGTGTCGTCCCCGGACAAGGCCGAACTGTGCCGGCGGCTGGGCGCTGAGCTGATCATCGACCGCTCCGAGGCGACCGGCGAGGGCTTCCGGTTCTGGCAGGACGAGCACACCCAGGATCCGAAGGAGTGGCGCAGGTTCGGCGCCAGCATCCGCGAGCTCACCGGCGGTGACGACCCGGACATCGTCTTCGAGCACCCGGGGCGGGAGACCTTCGGGGCCAGCATCTTCGTCGCCCGCAGGGGAGGCACGATCGTCACCTGCGCGTCGACGTCGGGCTTCATGCACCAGTACGACAACCGCCATCTGTGGATGCACCTCAAGACCATCGTTGGGTCGCACTTCGCCAACTACCGGGAGGCGTGGGCGGCCAACCGGTTGATCGCCAAGGGCCTCGTGCACCCCACCCTGTCCAAGACCTACCCCATGGCTGAGACCGGACAGGCGGCGTACGAGGTTCACCGCAACCGTCATCAAGGCAAGGTCGGGGTTCTGTGTCTGGCACCGACGGAGGGCCTCGGTGTGCGCGACGAGCAGAAGCGGGCGCGACACCTGCAGGCGATCAACCGGTTCCGCGGCATCTGAGGTCATAATCGATCCACGAACGTGCGCAGCGAGCCCTGTCCACGAGGCTCGATCACCACGACCGGACGACCGCGAGGGATGCACGCCATGTCGGACCAGCAGGGACTGTCCATCTTCGACCGTGGCCGCGGCCAGGCCGAGACCACCCAGCTGCCGGCCGCGACCAGTGGCGGCGAGCTGCCGATTGTGCGAAGGGGCGGGTACGACAAGGCCAGCGTCGATGCCCGGTTGCGTGATCAGCGCGCCGCGCTCACGGCCTCCGAGCAGCAGGCGGCAGCGGCCAAGAACCGAGTCGCAGAGCTCGAGAACAAGGTCGCCGAGCTGAGCACCAAGGTCGCCGAGGCCGAGTCGCCGACGTACGCGGGGCTCGGCGGTCGGGCCGCCACCTTGTTGTCGCTGGCGGAGGACCAGGCCGACGAGGTGCTGAGCCGGGCGCGTGCCCACGCCGACGAGATGGTGAGCCTGGCCGAGCGGGAGGCCGAGGAGCTGCGCACCCTCGCGGCTGGCGAGGTCGACGACATCAAGGTGGTGCACCTGCAGGACCTCGAGGAGCAACGGATGCGGCTGTCCGCCGCCGCCGAGGACGAGCGGGCCGCCGCCAGCGCGCAGGCGGCCGACCTGCTCGCCGCCGCCAAGCGGGAGGCCGACCAGGTCCGTCT
>JALYQN010000066.1 GCA_030855835.1 Actinomycetota bacterium
GCACCAGCGCACCCAACGCCGCTGGCTGGGCAATCGTGGCGGGGTTCCGCGGCGTAGCGCGCCTGGGCGGGCTACCGGCTCCTGCGCTGACGATTGGAGCACCGGCAGTGGCGCGACCAGCCGCCGCTGGCCGCGGAGCAGTCGCTCCACCATGCCAACGTTGCGGTGGTGCCCGGACCAGGCGTCGACTCAGGTGGTGGACCCGAGCTCGGGCGCCTCCGGTACGTCCAGCTCGGTGCCGGCGAAGTGGTTGAAGTAGTTGGTGTAGATGTTCACCGCGACGTGGGCGTAGAGCTCCTGCAACTCCTCGACCGACCAGCCGGCGTCGAGCCCCTGCTGCCAGGAGGCGTCCTGGACGTGGCCGACGTCGCCGGTGATCTCCCGGCCCAGGGCCAGCAGGGCGTCCAGCCGGTCGTCGCCGGTCGGCTTGCCGTGCCGGATGGCCAGCGTGTCGTCCTCGGACAGCCCGGCGCGGGTGCCGGCCACGGTGTGTGCGGATTGGCAGTACGCGCACTTGTCGACGGCGCCGACGGCCAGCGCGACCGCCTCGCGGGTGCGGTCGTCGTACGTGCCGTGCTCAGTGACCGCACGGCCCATCGCTCGGTAGGTCGCCAGCACGACGGGCGAGTGAGCCATCTCGCCGTGGATGTTCAAGACCCTGCCCATCGTCTCTTCCATGGCCTTGAGGTCGTCTTGGGCTTCGGAGGGAGCGTCGTCGACGCCGTGCACGGGAACGCGGGGCATGGATGTCCTCCAGAGAGTTGACTGTCTTCCCCTCGACAACCCGGCCGGAAGGTCCACCATTCCTGCCGCTCGGCAGGGGCTGACCGGTGCTCGTCCGGTCGGGAGCGGACGAGCGTGGGGCCGAACGCCCGACCGTGCACCGCACGGAGCACCGGGCGGTTGTCGGTCACTTACAACCCGGCTCGCCTTCGCCGTCGGCCATGGCGCCGCGTGCTGCGCCACGCCCGACCGGGGCAATTGTCCGATCTCGGCCTTCCGACCGCGTCGGCAGCAGCAGGGATCGCGGCAAGGAGCGGGCTAGGTTCGCCGCATGGATGCCGACATCGCCTTCTACTTCGACCCTGTCTGCCCGTTCTGCTGGATGACCAGCAAGTGGGTACGCATGGTCTCCGCGCAGCGGGACTATCAGGTCGACTGGCGGTTCATCTCCTTGCGGCTGCTCAACGCCCACATCGACTACGACGAGCATTTCCCGTCGGAGTACGAGGCGGGACACACCGCCGGGTTGCGGCTGTTGCGGGTGGTGGCGAAGACCAGGGCCGAGTACGGTCCTGTGGCGGTCGGAGCGTTGTACGAGGCGCTCGGGGCAGCCATCCACGAGGTGCGCAGCGACGCGGGCGAGGGGCACCGTGGCACCCGGGAGTTCGTCGTACCGATCCTGGCCGAGGTCGAGTTGCCTACAGAGCTTGCCGATGCGCTGGAGGACGACTCCTGCGACTCGGTGATCCGAGCCGAGACCGATAAGGCGCTGTCGCTGACCGGCAAGGACGTGGGCACTCCGATCATCCACTTCGACCCGCCCCACGGCATCAGCTTCTTCGGCCCCGTCATCAGCCGACCACCCAGTGAGGAGGAGGCCGTGGAGCTGTGGGACCACGTGATCGGGCTCGCTCGGTTCTCCGGCTTCTCCGAGCTCAAGCGCAGCATGCGCGAGCGGCCGCAGCTCGCGTCGGCCGGCGTCGAGCCGGGTGAGGTCGGGATCCAAGAGGACTGGCACGCTGGGAGCCGGCGGCGGAAGAAGTAGGAAGGGTGAGAGGACCGAGTGATCGGCGGCACGGCGAACGGGGCACTGCCACGTCCTCACGACGTCATGGGTTACACCTCATAGCGGAACGGCTCCGCACGGTCGATTGCACTACTGGGGCCTGGCAGCCGAGCCTGCATATCGACGCTCAGCATCGCGTGGTCAGCAGGCTCGGTCTATACAAAGCCCTGACCGCCCTCTTGTTGGCCCGCACCCGTCAGGTGGCTGGGTTCGTGGTCGGATCAAACCGGCGGCTCAGTCTCACCGGCTCCGGAAGGTTCTGGGACTGGTCGGCATGGTCCGGGTACTCACTGGACACCTTCTCCTCCACAGCGTCGACGGTGACCTCCGGATCCTCATGTGGGTTTCGGGGCGGACCGTCCGGGCGGTCGGAGCTCGATTCGGGCTGGCGATGGGCTGTTCCATGGCAATCGCTTTCGGTTGGGGGGGTGGTACAGAGCTACGGCGTGCGGGTCAGGCTCCCCCGCGTGCTGCGGCATAGCTGAGGTCAGCCGCGAGGCCGGTAGGACGTCACAAGTGGGCATTGGAAGGTGTCGCGGGCTCGTAGTCCCACGTGGTTCAGGTGACGGACAACGATCCCGTAGGCGGCCAGTAGTCCGACCTCGGCGTAAGGCACGTCCTGGGCGGCGCAGAACGGCTGCACGACCTCTCGTGCGTGGCGAAGATTCGGACGCGGCATGCTGGGGAACAGGTGGTGCTCGATCTGGTAGTTGAGGCCGCCCATGAGGAACGTGACGAGGCGTCCGCCTCTGATGTTTCGGGATGCGAGGACCTGGCGGTGCATGAAGTCCGGCCGGGCACCGGCTGGGACCACTGGCATGCCGGTGTGGTTGGGCGCGAACGAGCAGCCGAGGTAGAAGCCGAACACTGCCAACTCCACGCCGAGAAACGCCGCCATCTTTCCGGGCGGCAGTAGCCAGGCCAGGGCGACCAGGACGCTGGAGTGGCGCAGCACCAGCAGAGTCAGCTCGAGACGCCTGCGTTTTACCGGCTGTCGGGCGAGCAGCGCCCGCACGCTCTCGAGGTGCAAGTTGAGCCCCTCGAGAAGCAGCAGCGGAAAGAAGAACCAGCCCTGCTTGGTGGTCAGCCAGACCGTGAGTCGGCTTCGGCGCGAGGTCGCCGCCACGGACGTGAAGGCCAGCGCCCCAGCCGCGATGTCCGGATCCCTGCCCTCCT
>JALYQN010000075.1 GCA_030855835.1 Actinomycetota bacterium
GCCCTGACCTCTCGCTCCCCTCGCTCGCCGCATCGACGTCAGCGCCGTTCAGCTAGCGGCACGAGGCACACCGCCCGAGGGGCGGCGGAGCAGCTCACGGTACGTGGTGCGCCGCGACGTCTGCAGCAGGGTCCGCTCGTACCACCGGGCGCCGAGCCGGATCAGCAGGGCGGCGGCGACCGCCGCGAGCAGCAGCGATACGACCGGCTGCCACCAAGCGACGTCACCGGCGACGAGGTAGGGCACCAGCAGCACGACCTGGCCGGGCACCGTGGTGGCCTGCAGGTCCTGCTGCCGGGTGGCCAGCGAGCCGGCCACCGACCACAGACTGGCGAGGGCGAGGAAGCCGACGGCGAAGAACGCCACGAACCAGACGCCGGCGACTCCCACCGCCGTCACCGTGCCGAGGTCGCCGACAATCAGCACCCCGACCACGGCCACGACACCCACGGCGAGCACCTGCGCCAGCGCCGCCCGGGCCGTCGCCTCGTCCGCGAGCTCAGTGGCCGTCACCGCGGACCCGACGCCCCGGTCTGGGCCCGCAGCTGCTGCTCGGTGCCCGCCACCAGCTCGGCGTCGGCCCGCCCGAGCTCGAAGGCCGCCACCTGGTCACCATCCGTCCCACGTCGCAGGGTGACCATGCGGACGCCGGGGATGGCGCCGACCCAGTCCAGGTCCGACCCGGCCTGCACGTGCAGCTCGTAGGCGTCCCCGCCGGAGCGTCGCAGCTCGTCCACGCTTGCGGCGGCGACCACACGGCCGTGGTTGAGGATGACCAGGTCGTCGCACAGTCGCTCGACGAGCTCGAGCTGGTGGCTGGAGAACAGCAGCGGGACGCCGCCTTCGACCCGTTCCCGCAACAGCTCGGCGAGCACGTCGACCGCCAGCGGGTCCAACCCGCTGAACGGCTCGTCGAGGATCAGGGCGGTCGGGTCGTGCACGAGGGCGGCGGCGATCTGCGCCCGCTGCTGGTTGCCCAGGGACAGGGTCTCCAGCACGTCGTCTGCACGCGGCGCCAGCTCGAGCCGCTCCAGCAGCGCAGATGTACGGGCCGCAGCAGCCGACCGGGCAACCCCGTGCAGCCGGGCGAGGTAGCGCAGCTGCTCGCCGACCCTCATCTTCGGGTACAGGCCGCGCTCCTCCGGCAGGTAGCCGAAGGCCCGTCGCTGCTCGACGGTGACGGGTTGGCCGTCTAGGCGCACGGCACCGGCGGTGGCCGACAGCACCCCCATGACGATCCGCATCGTGGTGGTCTTGCCGGCGCCGTTGGCGCCGACGAAGCCGGTCACGCGCCCGGGGCGTACCGAGAACGACACCTCGTGCAGCACCCGCCGGTCGCCGAAGTCGCGCACGAGCTCGCACACCTCGATCCCGGCGCCGGCTCGCACCGGACCACCGTACGCAAGGCCGGGTGGGCGTCGCCGCAGCCGCGTAGGCTGAAGGGGTGACCATCGCACCTGAAGCCTCCGCTCCGAACGGCAGGCGCCTGCTGCGGCTCGAGGTCCGCAACGCCGAGACACCGATCGAGCGCAAGCCGGAGTGGATCAAGACCCGCGCCACCATGGGCCCCGCCTATCGCGAGCTCCGCCAGCTGGTCAAGGACGAGGGCCTGCACACGGTCTGCCAGGAGGCCGGCTGCCCCAACATCTTCGAGTGCTGGGAGGACCGCGAGGCGACATTCCTCATCGGCGGTGACCAGTGCACGAGGCGCTGCGACTTCTGTCAGATCGACACCGGCAAGCCCGAAGCCCTGGACCGCGACGAGCCGCGCAGGGTCGCCGACAGCGTCCGCACGATGCAGCTGCGCTACGCCACCGTCACCGGCGTCGCCCGCGACGACCTCGCCGACGGTGGGGCCTGGCTGTACGCCGAGACGGTCCGCCAGATCCACGAGGTCAACCCGGGCACCGGGGTGGAGCTGCTCGCCCCCGACTTCGACGCGGCGCCCGAGCTGCTCGGACAGGTCTTCGCCTCGGGGCCCGAGGTGTTCGCGCACAACATCGAGACGGTGCCGCGAATTTTCCGGCGCATCCGTCCTGGCTTCCGGTACGAGCGGTCGCTCGGCGTCATCGCGGCGGCCCGCGACGCCGGTCTGGTGACCAAGTCTAACCTGATCCTCGGTATGGGTGAGGAACGGCACGAGGTGAGCGGGGCGATGGCCGACCTGCGAGCCGCCGGCACCGACCTGCTCACGATCACGCAGTACCTGCGGCCAAGCGTCCGG
>JALYQN010000088.1 GCA_030855835.1 Actinomycetota bacterium
GAAGGTGAAGCCGATCCGCAGCCAGCCGGGGTAGATCGTCACCGGTCAGCGACCGGCCTGGTACATCCCATCGAACAGCTCGACCAGGAAGTTCACGCGGGTCAGCACGAACGCCGAGGAGGTCAGCAGCAGCCAGAAGCAGTAGACGTCCAGGCCGCCCAGCACCAGAGCGAGGACGAAGGCCAGCACCGACCAGACGGCGACTCCCGTGTCCAGCCGGATCAGCGCGATGCCGACGAGCAGCAGTCCCACCAGCACGTCCACGGCCTGCCACAGCCCGAACCGGCGGATGCTCACGAGCAGCTGGGCGTCGGCCGGCTTGGTCAGGACGTAGTCCAGCGTCCCCTCCTCCACGTCCTCCATGAGCTGCTGCATGTTCGGCTGGATGATCGACCGGATCACCCCGCCGATCAGGACGTAGACGCCCATCACCACGAGCAGCTCGTCGCTGGACCAGCCCCCCAGCGAGTCGGTGTGCGAGAAGACCAAGGCCAGCACGACCAGCGCGGTGCCGACCGCGACCAGCGACTGGACGATGCTCAGGAAGAAGTTCACCCGGTACTGCAGTTCGTTGAGCGCGGCGACCCGCAGGTACGTCATGGCCAGCCGGTCGCGGGTGGCCATCAGTTGCCCACCGCGGAGTAGCGGCGTACGGCGACCCGCCAGACCAGCGCCATCAGCGCGGTCGAGGCCAGCACCCAGCCGGCCTGGATGAGCAGCCCGGTCAGGAGTTCGGTGGTGGACAGGTCACTGGCCAGCACCTCGATCGGATAGCCGAACGTGTATTTGAACGGCAGCACGTCGGCCAGCGTCCCCGCCCACGCCGGCATCAGGGCCAGCGGCAGCAGCCGCCCGGACAGCAGCAGCTCGGCGGTGAAGTACAGGTCGTAGAGCGCACTGACCCTGGTCGTCCAGAACGTCACCATGCCCAGCAGCCAGAGCAGCATGGTGCGGATCAGGAACGCCCCCCAGATCGCGACCAGGAACACCGCCGCCTCCAGCAGGTTCACGTCGAACGTGGGCCGGAAGATGAGCGTCAGCACCGCAGCGATCGGGAGCCACAGCAGGATGGCCACGAACTTCCAGCCGGCGAAGAACGCGATGTCATAGTGGATGGGGTGTACCGGCCGCACGAGCATCCCGGACAGCACACCGCGCCGGATCCGTTCCTCCCAGCCGTACGGCGTGAAGACGATGTTCATGTTCCGGACCAGCGTCCACACGATGTAGTACGCCGCGAACTCGCCGGCCGTGATGCCGTCGACGTCGCCGCCCTGCGACTGCGCGACAGTGGACCAGACCACCAGGTAGATCACCGGCTCGGCGATCATGCCGAGCAGGTAGGCGTAGTTCGCCGCGCGGTACTGGAACTGGATCTGCACCGCGGTGCGCATCGTGACGGCGTAGACCCCGGGCAGGCCGGTCAGCCGGCGGCGACCCGCCGAGACGGTCAACGCGGCGGCGGGTCGGTGAACGCGCTTCGGGCCTGCCGGCGACCGTCACCGGCCCGGTCCAGGAAGGCCAAGCTGCCGTCGTCGAGCAGTTCGTGCCCGGCCTGGACGAGCGCGCCGAATGCGGCGTACGCGAACGCTCCTCCGACTGAGATTCGAGCGGCGCCGGCCGCCGCGAGGTCAGCGACCGACCCGAGGCCGGGCCAGGCGAGCACGTTGACCGGCCGGTCCACCGATTCGATTACCCGGCGAACGTCGGCGACATCGGCCAGGCCGGGCGCGTAGAGAACGCCCGCCCCTGCCTCCTGGTAGGCCTGCAGCCGGCGGATCGTGTCGGCCAGATCAGGCTCGCGGTGACGGAAGAAGTTCTCCGCCCGGGCGGTCAGCACCATGCCCTGCGCGGCCTCGGCGGCCGCTCGCACCCGGTCGGCGGCCTGTGCCACGTCGTACAGCCCCCTGCCCGGGTCACCGCTGTAGTCCTCGATCGAGAACCCCGCCAACCCGGTCGAGGCGGCGGCCGTGACGGTGTCGAAGACCGCCGAGGGGTCGGCGCCGAAGCCGCTCTCCAGATCGGCCGACACCGGTACGTCCACC
>JALYQN010000117.1 GCA_030855835.1 Actinomycetota bacterium
ACCACGGCCTGCACGTGGTGCCCGACCCCCACACCGTACGGATGATCTCGTCGTGGGAGTGGCTTCGGCTGCCGGTCGACCCGGCCCGCTCCCGGGCAGCGCTGACCGCGGCCCAGGTCGCACCGGCGCTGGAGCGGACACTGCAGTTGTCCCGTGCCGAGGCCGAGCGGGTACTTCGCGCGGTGCCAGGGGTGGGGGAATGGACCGCCGCCGAGGTGCGCCAGCGGGCCCACGGCGACGCCGACGCGGTGAGCTTCGGCGATTACCACATTCCCGGTCGTATCGGGCTGAACCTGACCGGCGGCACCGTCGACGACGACGAGGTCCGGGCGCTGCTCGAGCCGTTCCGTCCGCACCGCTACCGGGTACAGCGGCTGGTGGAGCTGTGCGGCGGCGCCCCGCCGCGGCGGGGGCCGCGGATGGCCCCGCGCCGGCACCTGCCCGGCCGCTACCGCTGACCATCGCGTCACCGACCCAAGTCATCGTCGGTCCCGACACGGTGTCGGTGGACGGTCGTACGCTCGGCAGCATGAGAGCGGTCGAGGACCTGCAGCGAGCGGTGGCGCCCTTCGAGGTGATCAGCGACTTCCAACCGTCCGGGGACCAGCCGGAGGCGATCGAGCAGCTCGTCGCCAGGGTCAACGCGGGCGAGCAGGACGTCGTGCTGCTCGGTGCCACCGGTACCGGCAAGACCGCGACGGTGGCCTGGCTCGCGGAGCGGAGCCAGCGGCCGATCCTCGTGATGCAGCCCAACAAGACGCTGGCCGCGCAGTACGCCAACGAGCTGCGGCACTTCTTCCCCGACAATGCGGTGGAGTACTTCGTCTCCTACTACGACTACTACCAGCCGGAGGCGTACGTCCCGCAGACCGACACCTACATCGAGAAGGACTCGTCGATCAACGACGAGGTCGAGCGCCTGCGGCACTCCGCCACCTGGTCGCTGCTGACCCGCCGGGACGTGATCGTGGTGGCGACCGTCTCGTGCATCTACGGTCTCGGCTCCGCCGACGAGTACCTCAACAAGATGCTGCACGTGCAGGCCGGCACCGAGATGGACCGGGACGGGCTGCTGCGCCGCCTGGTCGAGCTGCAGTACGCGCGCAACGACCTGGCCGGCACCCGCGGCACCTTCCGGGTCCGAGGCGACACCCTGGAGGTCTTTCCCGTCTACCAGGAGCTCGCCGTGCGGGTCGAGTTCTTCGGCGACGAGATCGAGCGGCTGATGACGATGCACCCGATCACCGGCGAGGTGCTCAGCGAGGAGAAGGAGATCAACATCGGCGCCGCCACCCACTACGTGACCGACCCGGTCAAGATGGAGCGCGCGATCGGCACCATCGAGGCCGAGCTGGCCGGCCGGCTGGCCGAGCTGGAGTGCCAGGGCAAGCTGCTCGAGGCACAGCGGCTGCGGATGCGCACCACCTACGACATCGAGATGATGCGCCAGGTCGGCAGCTGTTCCGGCATCGAGAACTACTCCAGGCACACCGACGGCCGCGAACCGGGGTCGGCGCCGCACTGCCTGCTGGACTACTTCCCCGACGACTTCCTGCTCGTCATCGACGAGTCACACGTGACGGTCCCGCAGATCGGGGGGATGTACGAAGGCGACATGTCGCGCAAGCGCACGCTGGTCGAGCACGGCTTCCGGCTGCCGAGCGCCATGGACAACCGGCCGCTGCGGTGGGACGAGTTCATACAGCGGATCGGCCAGACCGTCTACTCGTCGGCGACCCCCGGTTCGTACGAGATGGCGCGGGGCGACGGGGTGGTCGAGCAGATCATCCGCCCCACCGGGCTGGTCGACCCGCAGGTGGTGGTCAAGCCGACCAAGGGCCAGATCGACGACCTCATCCACGAAATCCGTGACCGGGCCGACAAGAACGAGCGGGTGCTCGTCACCACCTTGACCAAGAAGATGTCCGAAGACCTCACCGACTACCTCCTCGAGGCCGGCATCCGCACCCGCTACCTGCACAGCGAGGTCGACACGCTGCGCCGGATCGAGCTGCTGCGCGAGCTGCGGCTGGGTGAGTACGACGTGCTGGTCGGGATCAACCTGCTGCGAGAGGGGCTCGACCTGCCCGAGGTGAGCCTGGTGTCGATCCTGGACGCCGACAAGGAGGGGTTTTTGCGGTCCGGCACCTCCCTGATCCAGACAATCGGGCGCGCTGCCCGCAACGTGTCCGGGCAGGTGCACATGTACGCCGACTCGGTGACCCCGTCGATGGCGAGCGCGATCGACGAGACCAACCGTCGGCGCGCCAAGCAGGTCGCGTACAACACCGCGCACGGGGTCGACCCGACGCCGCTGCGCAAGCGAATCGCCGACATCACCGACATGCTCGCTCGCGAGGACGCCGACACCGAGACCCTGCTTGGCGGCGGCGGGCGGCAGCAGAGCCGCGGCAAGGCCCCGGTGCCGGGGCTGCGCAGCCGGGACAGCGGTACCTCGCCGCTCGACCTGAAGTCCATGGCCGCCTCCGACCTGGCCGACCTGGTGCAGCAGCTCACCGACCAGATGCACGCCGCGGCGGCCGAGCTGCAGTTCGAGGTCGCCGCAAGGCTGCGGGACGAGATCGGTGACCTGAAGAAGGAGCTGCGCCAGATGGTCGAGGCAGGCGCGCGGTGACCGGGCCGCTCGATGCGGAGACGACCCGGGACGTGCAGGTCACTTTCGACTGCGCCGATCCGGCTGCCCTTGCGCAGTTCTGGGCTGCCGTGCTCGGTTATGTCGTCCAGCCGCCGCCGGACGGCTTCGCCAGCTGGGAGGAGGCCTTGCGTGCCTTCGGTGTGCCCGAGAGCGAGTGGAACTCGCGGTCGGCTGTGGTCGACCCGGACGGCAGCCGCCCGCGAGTCTTCTTCCAGCGGGTGCCGGAGCCCAAGTCGGTCAAGAACCGGTTGCACCTAGACGTTCGCGTCGGCGGGGCCGGGGAGGACCGGATGGAGCGGTTGGGGGCGGAGGCGGACCGGTTGGTGAGGCTCGGGGCACGCCGGCTGCGTCGGGTCGAGCCCGACGGGGCGATGGAGGCTGGATTCATCACGATGGCCGACCCGGAGGGAAACGAGTTCTGCCTCGACTGAGGGCAGCCACGGCGGCGCGTGCCTGCGTTAGCGTCCCCACCACCACCTGCGTAGGAGACAGAATCAGGTCGAGGACTGGGAGGTCGGGGCATCATGATCGACCACATAGCGGTCCAGGTCACGGACGTCGACGACAGCGTCTCGTTCTACACCGAGGTCTTCGGACCGATCGGGATCGAGGAGCTGATGCGGTTCGGTACGACGGTCGGTCTCGGCCGCGACGGCTCCCCGCACTTGTGGTTCAGCCCGGCCGGTGGCGCCGAGACGCGTGAGCTGCACCTCGCGCTGGCCGCCCGGTCCCGCGCGGAGGTGGACGGCGTGCACGCGGCGGCGCTCGCTCGCGGAGCCGAGGTGCTGCATGCCCCGCGACTGTTCCCCGAGTACCACCCCGGCTACTACGGCGTCTTCATCCGGGACCTCGACGGCCACAACGCCGAAGCGGTGTTCCATGACTGGGTGGTTTCCGGGCCCGGCCAGGCCTGAGCCCACCGGCACCCCCGCGCCGAGCGGACGGGCCGGGACATGTCAATAGGATCGCCGGACACTCACCCCTGGGAGGAGCACATCATGTCGGTCGTCGACGAGCTGCTGCAGCACAACGACACGTACGCGAACGCTTTCGATGGGGAGCTGCCGCTCCCGCCCGCCCGCCAGCTCGCAGTCCTGGCGTGCATGGACGCCCGCATGCACGTCGCGCAGCTGCTCGGGCTGGCAGAGGGCGACGCGCACATCATCCGTAACGCCGGTGGCGCCGTAACCGACGACGCGATCCGCTCGCTGGCGATCAGCCAGCGGCTCCTCGGCACCCGCGAGATCATGCTGATCCACCACACCGAGTGCGGCATGCTCACGTTCACCGACGACGAGTTCCGTCGCGGCATCGAGCAGGAGACCGGGATCCGCCCCAGCTGGGCCGCGGAGACCTTCGACGACCCCGACAAGGACGTGCGGCAGTCGATCGCCCGAATCAAGGCCAGCCCGTTCGTGCCGCACACCGACGCGGTGCGCGGGTTCGTCTTCGACGTCAAGGACGGCCGGCTGCGCGAGGTCGACGCCTCTGGATGACCCGGCAGCGGGGATCAGCCCGGGTCGACCCAGACCGGCGACGACCAGGCCATCTCGCCGTCGGTCTGGTACACCCGGGCGTGGTACCACGCCGGGTCTGTCGACAGATCCGTCCAGGCCAGCTCGTGCTCGCTACCACCGAGGCCGACCAGCCCGCCGACCCCGGGTTGGATGCGCAACCGGGCTATCGAGGAGGTCGGCACCTCCACCACCGCACCGGTCAGCTCGCCGAGCGAGGCGCTCGCCCCACCCTGCGCGGTCGTCACCGTCACCTCGGCGTCCGGCGGACCGAGCAGGGTGGTTTCGACACCGCCGCGCTGGGCGCCGTACGGCTCGCCGAAGCTTTTCGTCGTGGCCACCCAGCGCACCGCCCGACGGTGCACCTCGACCACCTCCGGACTCCAGTACGGCGTGCGCAGCACCTCGCCGCCGCTGATCGTGAGGCTGCCGGTCCAGTCGGTTGTCACCGGGCTCTGCCCCCACTCCACCCGCAGCGGCACCGCCACCCAGCCGGCGGGAAGGTCGAGGTCGGGCAGCGCGCTTGCCACCGTCACCCCGTCGCGCACCAGGTCCAGCCGGGCCAGCTCGCCGTACCCGCGGGCGTACAGCCGCAGCTCGCGCGGCCCGGACAGCACGCACTCACCGCCCATGAAGGTGTCCCCGACCCGGAAGTCGACCAGCAGGTCACGAGTGGTGGCGGCGAAGACCCGCCTCGCGTGCAGCGCGTCGAAGATCGCCGCCCGGTCCAGCCGCTCGGCGTACGCGCCGACGTAGCTGGCGCCATGCCCGTGGTCGGACGACGAGATCAGCCCGAACCGCTGACCGCGACGCAACCCGTCGAGCACGAACGTGCCCGGCCGGGTGGCGTCCGAATACTGCCGGAAGCAGCCGTCGTCCTCGTAGTTGCCGCGGCACGCCTGGAACACCTCGGCCAGTCGTAGGAAGCGGGAGTCGTGGTAGTCCCAGTCGTAGGGCACCATCGCCGAGCCCGGGTGGTGTGGGATCGTCACCGCCGGGTACGCGGGATGGCCGGCCAGCCCCTCCCACAGCCCGGTCGGCGTGTCCGAGCCGGCCGCGTACGCGGAGAAGATCGGGGCGCCGCGGGCCACGTCGCCGAAGATCACGTTCTGGTGGCCCATGAGCCCGGTCCACTCGAAGCCGTACAGCGGCACGAACCGGCCGTCGACGCAGAACAGGTCGGCGATCTTCTGGATCGACCACCACTGGTAGGCGGTGCTGTTCTCCGAGTGGTCGGTCACCGCCCAGAAGTCATAGTCGCACACGTCCCACGAGTAGCGGTAGAAGTCCTCCAGCGACGGCTCGTCGCCGGCGGTGCAGCGGCTGACCAGCGAGTGCCGGTGCAGGTCCCCCCACCACAGGGTGTAGTCGGTGCCGGCCACCGCGGTCGTATAGCGCGGCGGGCGGTCGCGGGTTCGGGTGGGGGCCCAGGGGCGGGACTCGTTGCGCTGCGTGCTGATCAAGACCGGCACCGGGACCTGGGCTAACGGCGCCTGCGGGGCACCGGCATCGCCGATTGCCTCCACCGTCGCCTGCCGCAGGGTGCCGGTGCGCTGCATCCCGTGCCAGACCACCTCGCCGTGATGGTCCAGCAGGTCCGGGCACTCGCGGCCGCCGAACCCCTCGGTCCACTCCAGACCGCACGCGAGCCTGCCGTTGGACTGGAAGACGACCAGCAGGGCGGCCGGACGGCCGCGCGGTTGCAGTGCCGCGACGGCCGGCTCCTCCAGCGTCCCGTCGCTGTCCCGGACCGTGACCGGCGGCTCCCACCCGCAAGGTCCGAGCCGCTGGGTGGCGACCTCCCAGTAGAACGTCATCAGCGGCAGCCGCCGGTGCACCCGGTATGCGACGAACAGCCCGCCGTCCGGCCCGGCCGCGAGCCGGGGAAGACCGCCGGGGACGACGTCCAGCGCCGGCGCCAGCACACCGGCGGGTTCGACGAAGCCGTCCAGGTCGACCCGCACCACCCGGATCGCCGCGGTGACCTCGGGCTGCAGCTCGGGGGGGACGAACTCGCCACCGGTGCGCATCCCCTCCAGCACCGAGGGGTCGCTGCCGACGTCGGCAGCAGGCCGCAGCCGGGTCGGCCCGGAGCCACCGTGGCCCTGCACACAGATCACGTCGAAGGCGCACCACAACGACCCGTCCGCGGTGACCGCCAGGCTCGGGTGCAGGGCGTAGTCGCTCCCACTGGTCACCGGTCGCGCCGCCGACAGCGTGCCGTCGGCGTCGGCCGTGCGCACCACTATCCGGTAGCTGCCGCCCCGGTACTCCGTCCACGCGTACGCGCTGCCACCGCCGGGCAGCGCCGCCACCGCCGGGTCCCAGACGTTCGACTCGGAACCCACGCTCACCCGGCGGGTGCTGTTCCAGCCACCTCGACGCCATCGCCTTGACCAGATGCCGAACCGGTCACCCTCGCGGCCCTGCCAGCACACCTCCATGCTGCCGTCGGCGTGCGCCACCAGCTCCTGGTTGAACGACGGGTGCGCGGTGCCGCTCACCTGCTCCTCCGGCGCCCAGCTACCGTCCGCGAACCGCCGGCACCACACCGCCACCTGGCCGTCGTCCGAGCGCCCGTACGCCACCCACGGCCGGCCGTCGACGTCATAGGCCGCGGTCGGCCGGAAGCAGTCGGCCGGGTCGGCGACGAGCACGTCCGGCTCGGACCCACCGTCAGCCTCGCCCGGGTCGGTGCGCGCCGCGAGCACCCGGTCACCTTCACCGGGCACCCACTCCAGCCAAGCGCGCAGGACCTCCCCGGCGGGAAAGGTCGCCACCGAGGGGCGGGCCGCCGGCTCCGTGGTGGGGACGGCCCGGCTGTCCGTGCGCTGGTGACCGGCCAGCACCGGCGCCTGTGCCAGCGCGGCGTCGCCGCCGGCGAGGAACTCGGGGATCCGGCCGGCGCCCTCGTCCACCCACATGTAGCGCAGCGGATCCGGGTCGAGCAGAGCCTCGACCGCCGAGACGTCGCGGCACTCGTCGATGGCGGCGGCCATCCGCCGGTTGAATGCGAGCACGAGCTCGAGGTCGGCGCGCTGCCGCTCGGTGTACTCCCCGCTGTGGTGATCGACCCCGCAGTGGCAGCTCACGGCTGCCGCCGCCGGACGGATCTTCCGACTGCCTGGTCGCTCTGGCAACCACGACGTCGGAGGATCGCCAGGGCGCGAGCCGTGGCCGGACGGATCTTCCGACCGTCTGGTTGTCCGGGCGACCACAGCGTCGGAAGATCCGTCATGCCACGGCCCCGCCCTCGGTGCTCTCGCTGCCTCCGGCGCCGTCGGCGTCCAGCGCCCCCCGGCGAACCGCCGCAAGCGCACGCAGCACCGCGATCAGGTTGCGGTCCCGCTCGACGATCAGCTCAGCGAACGTACGGTCGCCCGCTTCGGCCGCGGTGCCGGCGACCATCTGCTGCCGCAACGCGGGAGTCAGCTCGGGGGCGGACAGCCGGGTCCACGGCGCCGCCAGCGACGGACCGAAGTGGTCCAGCATGTGCGCCATCCCGCCCTCGCCGCCGGCCAGGTGAAAGGTCAGGCACGGACCCATGAACGCCCAGCGTGGCCCGGGTCCCTCTGTCATCGCCAGGTCGATCTGTTCGACGGTGGCGTCACCGGCGGCGACCATATGCAGCGCCTCGCGCCACACCGCCTCCTGCAGCCGGTTTGCTACGAAACCGGGCACCTCATGGTCCATGGTCAGCACCCGTTTGCCGGTCGCGGTGTAGAACTGCGCGGCCCATTCCACCGCCCACGGCAGCGTCTGCTCGCCGCCCACCACCTCCACCAGCGGGATCAGGTACGGCGGGTTGAACGGGTGCCCCACCACCAGCCGGCCGGGGGTTGCGCAGGCGCGCTGCATCTCGGTCATGGCGAAGCCGGACGTCGATGAGGCGACGACCACGTCGGGCGACGTGGCACCCCCCAGCTCGGCCAGCAGCTCCAGCTTCAGACCTAGCATCTCGGGGGCGCTCTCCTGGACGAAGTCTGCGTCGGTGACGGCCTCGACCAGGGTCGGGCAGATCGTGAGCCGATCGACGGATGCTCCCGGAGCAAGGCCGAGACGGTCCAGCGCCGGCCAGGCGGCGTCCACCAGGCGGTGCAGTCGGGCCGCGAAGTCCGGTGCCGGGTCCCAGGCGGCGACGTCGAGACCGCGCGCGAGGAAGTGCGCGACCCAGCCCCCGCCGATGACCCCGGTCCCGACACAGGCGACCCGGCGTACCGATCCCGGGTCAGGTCGCGGCACGAGCGGACCGGTCGGTCACCGGCGTGCTGCCGGCCGTCGTCAAGCCCAGCAGGTCGCGGCCCTCGGCCGGCGTGAGCACTCGCGCACCCAACGTCTCGATCAAGGTGACGGCTCGCTCGACGAGCTGCGCGTTGGTCGCCTTGACACCCCGCGACAGGTACAGGTTGTCCTCCAGCCCCACCCGGACGTGCCCGCCCAGCAGCACCGCCTGCGCCGCCATCGGCAGCTGCATCCGGCCGATCCCGAATGCCGCCCACTGCGCGTCGGCCGGGAGCAGGTCGACCATCGCCTGCAGCACCCGTGGCTCGGCCGGCGCGCCGTACGGGATGCCCATGCAGAGCTGGTACAGCGGCGGCGGGTCGACCAGTCCCTCGGCGACGAGCTGGTTGGCCAGCCGGACGTGACCAGTGTCGAAGCACTCCAGCTCCGGCTTCACCCCCAGCGCCTGGATGTGGGTCGCTCCGATCCGCAGCATCTCCGCGGTGCTCACGTACGCCATGTCGCCGTCGCCGAAGTTCAGCGACCCGCAGTCCAACGTGCACATCTCCGGGCGGAGCGCCTCCACGTGCGTGAGCCGCTCGCGCGCGCCGACCAGATCGGTTGCCGGGCCGGGTGTGCCCGGGTCGTCGTCGCGGACCTGCAGGTCGCCTCCCATCCCTGCGGTCAGGTTGACGATCACGTCCACCCCGGAGTCGCGAATGCCTTCCACCACCTCGGCGTACAGGTCGGTGCGCCGGCTGCCGCGACCGGTGCCGGGGTCCCGCACGTGCACGTGCACGACGGTGGCGCCGGCGGTTGCCGCGTCAACCGCGGACGCCGCGATCTGCGCCGGTGTCACCGGCACGTGCTCGCTTCGGCTGACCGTGTCGCCGGCGCCGGTCAGGGCGCAGGTCACGATCACATCTGATTTCACGGGGGCACCTCACAGGCGGTCTCCGGGGCAGTCTCCCGGCAGATAGTGGCAGTTTGGTCAAGACTCGCCCAGGTCATTGACCTGGGGGTCCAAGGCGGCTTAGGTCATGGCAGTCGTCTGGGAGGAGCCAGCATGAGCGGTCAGCGGATGCGCAGGATGTCGGCCAATCGAGGCGGGAGCCTGTTCGGGGGTGGCGGGACGATGGGCCGGCCGACCCGGCGCGACGTCCTGCGCGGCATGGCGGTCGGCACCGGCGCGCTGGTGGCGCCCGGCTGGCTCGCCGGCTGCGGAAGCGACTCGGAGACGTCGACAAGCGGTGATACCTCCCAGGGCGAGCCCCAGCGCGGCGGCTCGATAAGCATGGGTGGCGCCGGCGGCGGTGCCACTGACTCCATCGACGCGCACAAGCCGGTGTCCAAGCTCGACATCGCCCGGGTGCACCAGCTGTACGAGCCGCTGATGATCCGGGACGCCAACTTCGAGCTTGTCCCGATGGCCGCCGAGTCCGTCGAGTCAAACAAGGACCTGACCGTTTGGACGGCCCGCATCCGGGAGGGCCTCACCTTCCACAACGGCAAACCGGTCCGGCCGGAGGA
>JALYQN010000121.1 GCA_030855835.1 Actinomycetota bacterium
CACCCGGCGGGCGATGAGCTGGGCGTACTGCGCCCCGAAGTCCACGACGAGCACCAGATCGTGCTCGGGCTCCGTGATGGTCATGGGCCCTCCGCCGAACGGAACGCTGGTGCATTGCCGCTGCTGGGGCAACGGGTTTGCACCATCGTGGGTCGTCCGACCGCCACGGTCACTGGACGACGACCTCGACCCGCTGAAACTCCTTTAGCTCGGTGTAGCCGGTGGTCGCCATCGAGCGGCGCAGCGCGCCGACGAGGTTCATCGTGCCGTCGGCGGTGCCGGACGGTCCGAAGAGGATCTCCTCGAGGGTCCCGACGGTAGGGAACTCGACCCGCTCGCCGCGGGGCAGGTCTGCGTGCCACGCCTCGGCGCCCCAGTGGAAACCGCGCCCGGGCGCCTCCTGCGCCCGGGCGAACGGCGAGCCGACCATCAGCGCGTCGGCGCCGCAGGCGATCGCCTTGGCCACGTCTCCACTGCGTCCGACCGACCCGTCTGCGATGACGTGTACGTAGCGGCCGCCGGACTCGTCGAGGTAGTCGCGCCGGGCCGCTGCGACGTCCGCGACAGCGGTCGCCATCGGCACCGCCACACCCAGAACCGACCTGGTGGTGTGGGCCGCGCCGCCGCCGAACCCGACGAGCACACCGGCGGCGCCGGTGCGCATCAGGTGCAGCGCCGCCTGGTGCGTGGCGCAGCCACCGACGATCACCGGCACGTCCAGCTCGTAGATGAACTCCTTGAGGTTGAGCGGCTCGAGGCTGCTCGAGACGTGCTCGGCCGAAACCGTCGTACCGCGGATGACGAACAAGTCCATACCGGCCTTGACCACGGTGTCGGCAAGCTGGCGGGTGCGCTGTGGCGACAGCGCACCGGCCACCGTGACTCCGGCGTCACGCATCTGCGCGAGCCGGTCGCGCACCAGCTCGGGTCGCACCGGCTCGGCGTACATCTGCTGCAGCTTCCGGGTCGCACCCGGGCCCCGGAGCCCGGCCACCTCGTCGAGCATGGCCACGGGGTCGGCGTAGCGGGTCCACAGGCCCTCGAGGTCGAGGACGCCGAGCCCGCCCAGCTTGCCCAGCGCGATGGCGGTGGCGGGTGACATCACCGAGTCCATCGGCGCGGCCCCCACCGGGATCTCGAAGCGGTAGGCGTCGATCTGCCACGCAACCGACACCTCCTCGGGGTCGCGGGTGCGCCGGCTCGGGACGATCGCTATGTCGTCGAAGGAGTACGCCCGGCGACCATGCTTGGCGCGCCCGATCTATTTTTCAAACACAAAGCGACCCTATCGGCGAGCCATCCCCGACTCAGCGGGCAGAGTAGTTCGGCGCCTCGGAGGTCATCTGGACGTCGTGGGGGTGCGACTCCTTCAAACTGGCCTGGGTGATCCGCACGAACCGGCCGCGCTCGCGCAGCTCGGGGACGGTGCGCGCGCCGACGTAGAACATCGACTGGCGCAGCCCGCCGGCCAGCTGGTGCGCGACCGCCGCGAGTGACCCTCGGTAGGCCACCCGGCCCTCGATGCCCTCGGGCACCAGCTGGTTGTCGGCCTCGACCTCGGCCTGGAAGTAGCGGTCCCTGGAGTACGACTTGGCGCCGCGCGAAGACATCGCGCCCAGCGACCCCATGCCCCGGTAGGACTTGTACTGCTTGCCGTTGATGAACACCAAGTCACCCGGGCTCTCGTCGCAACCGGCGAGCAACGACCCGAGCATGACCGTGTCGGCACCAGCGACCAGCGCCTTCGCGATGTCACCGGAGTGCAGCAGCCCACCATCGGCGATCAACGGCACGCCGGCCGGTCGGCACGCCCGAGCCGCCGCGTGGATGGCCGTCACCTGCGGCACGCCCACGCCCGTGACCACCCTGGTGGTGCAGATCGAGCCCGGACCGAACCCGACCTTGACCGCGTCCGCGCCGGCGTCGACGAGGGCCTGCGCGCCCTCGCGGGTCGCGACGTTGCCGCCGACGACCTGCACGTGCCGGGTGGCGGGGTCGGCCTTGAGCCGGCGCACCATGTCGAGCAGCAGCCGGACGTGGCCGTGCGCGGTGTCGGCGACGAGCACGTCGACACCTGCGTCGACCAGCGTCCCCGCCCGCACCCATGCGTCACCGAAGTAGCCCACAGCGGCGCCGACCATCAACCGGCCGTGGCCATCGTTGGACGTCTGCGGGTACTGCTCGGACTTCACGAAGTCCTTGACCGTGATGAGGCCGGCCAGCCGGCCCTGGTCGTCGACCAACGGCAGCCGCTCGCGCTTGTGCCGGCGGAGCAGCACGGTGGCGTCCTCGCGGCTGATGCCGACAGGTGCGGTGATCAGCGGCATCGCAGTCATCACGTCACCTACCAGGCGCGCCCCCCATTCGGCCACCGGGACGAAGCGCAGGTCGCGGTTGGTGATGATGCCCAGCAGCGTCTGGTCGTGGTCGATGACTGGCAGCCCAGACACCCGGTACTGGCCGCAGACCTCGTCCAGCTCCTCCAGCGTCGCCTTCGGGTGAATCGTCACCGGGTTGCTGATCCGCCCGGTCTGCGTCCGCTTCACCAGGTCGACCTGGTACGCCTGGTCCTCGACCGACAGGTTGCGATGCAGCACCCC
Organism: Actinomycetota bacterium; assembly: GCA_030855835.1. Classification (GTDB taxonomy): domain Bacteria; phylum Actinomycetota; class Actinomycetes; order Propionibacteriales; family Nocardioidaceae; genus JACCVL01. The sequence continues at coordinate 2,601 of JALYQN010000121.1, forward strand.
CAGACCGCCCTGGCGGGCCATGGCGATCGCCATCCGAGCCTCGGTCACGGTGTCCATCGCCGCCGAGACCAGCGGGACCTGTACGTCGATCTCGCGGGTCAGGCGCGTGCCGGTGTCCACCTCGCCCGGCACCAGGTCGCTCTCACCGGGCAGCAGCAGCACGTCGTCGAACGTGAGAGCGAGGGGAGGGAAGTCGTCACCGGCCGGCGAGTCGGGCATGGGTGCATCGTATCGAGGCGTGCGGGCAGGATGACGGCATGAACCCGGCTGCCGACCTCGACATCGCCCGCGTACGCGCCGCCTTTCCGGCATTGGCCGACGGCGTGGCGTACTTCGACGGGCCAGGCGGTTCTCAGGTACCGGCCGTGGTCGGCCGGGCGATCGCGGACACGATCAGCGCGGGCATCGCCAACCGTGGCTCTGTCACCGCCGCGGAGCGTCGCGCGGACGTGGCGGTGGTCGACGCCCGGCGCGCGATGGCCGACCTGCTCGGTTGCGACGCCGGCGGCGTCGTCTTCGGCCGGTCGATGACCCAGCTGACCTACGACCTGGCCCGCACGCTGGCCCTGCAGTGGGGTCCGGGCGACGAGGTCGTCGTGACCCGCCTCGACCACGACGCCGACATCCGCCCGTGGGTGCAGGCCGCGGACCGGGCCGGCGCGAGCGTCCGGTGGGCAGATTTCGACAAGGACACCGGTGAGCTGCCGGCCGACGCCGTGACCTCCTTGCTCTCGCAACGCACTCGGCTCGTCGCGGTCACGGCGGCGTCCAACCTCTTGGGCACCCGGCCCGACGTCCGCGTCATAGCCGACGCGGCGCACGCGGCCGGGGCCCTCATGCACGTCGACGGTGTGCACCTCACGCCGCACGCTCCGGTCGATGTGCCCGCTCTCGGCGCCGACTTCTACACCTGCTCTCCGTACAAGTTCCTCGGCCCGCACCACGGGGTGCTGGTCGCCGATCCGCGGCTGCTGGAGACCTTGCACCCGGACAAGTTGCTCCCGCAGACTGACCACGTCCCCGAGCGCTTCGAGCTGGGCACCCTGCCGTATGAGCTGCTCGCCGGCACCACCGCCACCGTCGAGTTCATCGCCGACCTGGCACCGTCCGGGGACTCCGGCGTGGACCGGCGATCGCGGGTGCTTGCGGCCATGGACGCGATCGAGCGGCACGAGGAGCGGCTGTTCGCCCGGCTGCTCGGTGGGCTGAGCGGGCTCGACGGGGTGACCCTGCACGGTCGGCCGGCGCACCACACACCGACCGCCCTGTTCTCGGTGCGCGGGCGTTCGCCCGACGAGGTGTTCGCGCAGCTCGCCGAGCGGGGGGTCAACGCCCCGTCCGGCAGCTTCTACGCGATCGAGGCCGCGCGGTGGATGGGCCTCGGTGACGAGGGGGCGGTCCGCGCCGGGCTGGCGCCCTACACCAACGACGATGACGTCGACCGGCTCATCGACGGGGTCGCGGGCATCACCGGCTGACGCCACCCTCGGCGTGAGCGCTCCTCCGGCACGCGGGGTGGTGGATTCACGGGTCGTGGCCTAGGTTCGCTGAGCAATCAGCCGACTCGATGGCGAGGCTCGCGTGGACGTACCTGCAGGTGTGCCCGACGGTGTGCCCGACGGTGTGACGGTCACGGTCGACCGCGAGCAGCTCGACGACCCCGACCTGCTCGACCGGGTGCTGAGCCGCCCGGCGCTGGAGCTGGTCGCCGACCTGCACCGCACCTTCCAGCCCCGCCGCCAGCAGCTGCTGGCCGAGCGGGTCGAGCGGGCCGCCGAGCTGGAGGCGGGCAAGAGCCTGTGCTTCCTGGACGAGACCCGCGAGATCCGCGAGGACGACAGCTGGCGGGTAGCCGAGCCGGCCCCGGGCCTCGAGGATCGCCGGGTCGAGATCACCGGACCCACCGACGCCAGGATGGCGATCAACGCGCTCAACTCCGGCGCGAAGGGGTGGTTGGCCGACTTCGAGGACGCCAACTCGCCCGTCTTCACCAACATGCTCGCCGGGCAGGCCAACCTGCGGGACTCCATCGACAGATCACTGACGTTCGCCGTCCCGGACGGCAAGCAGTACGCGCTGGGCGACGGCGACCTAGCGGTCCCGCTGGTCCGCCCGCGGGGCTGGCACCTACCAGAGAAGCACGTGCTCGTCGACGGGGAGCCGGTCAGCGGCGGGCTGTTCGACTTCGCGCTGTACCTGTTCCACTCCGGGCAGGCCCAGATCGACGCCGGCCTCGGCCCGTACTACTACCTGCCCAAGATGCAGAGCCACCTGGAGGCTCGTCTCTGGAACGACGTGTTCGTGCACGCCCAGGAGGCGGTCGGCATCCCCCGCGGCACCGTGCGGGCAACGGTCCTGATCGAGACCTATCCCGCAGCGTTCTGCATGGACGAGATCCTGTACGAGCTGCGCGAGCACTCGTCCGGGCTCAACGCCGGCCGGTGGGACTACCTGTTCAGCGTGATCAAGACGTTCCGCAGCCGCGGTCGCGACTTCCTGCTCCCGGACCGCAACCAGGTCACGATGACCGCACCGTTCATGCGGGCATACACCGAGCTGCTGGTGCGCACCTGCCACAAGCGGGGCGCGCACGCGATCGGCGGGATGGCGGCGTTCATCCCGAGCCGCAAGGACGCCGAGGCCAACGAGAAGGCGGTCGCCAAGGTGCGCGAGGACAAGTCGCGGGAGGCCGCGGACGGATTCGACGGGTCCTGGGTCGCGCATCCCGACCTGGTGTCGGTGTGCCGCGAGGTGTTCGACGAGGTGCTCGGGGACAGCGCGAACCAGCGGGAGCGGCTGCGCGAGGACGTGTCGGTGAGTGCCGACGACCTGCTCGACGTCGCCTCGACGCCGGGAACGATGACCGAGGGGGGCCTGCGCAACAACGTGAGCGTTGGGTTGCAGTACCTGTCGGCCTGGCTGCGTGGCAACGGCGCGGTCGGGATCTTCGGTCTGATGGAGGACGCGGCGACCGCCGAGATCTCCCGCTCCCAGGTGTGGCAGTGGATCAAGCTCGGTGTCGAGCTCGAGGACGGCCCGACCGTCACCCGCGAGCTCGTCGACAAGGTCATCGACGAGGAGCTGGCCAAGATCCGCGAGGCCGTCGGCGACGAGGTGTACGAGGCGGGGCGGATGGACGACGCCAACGAGATCTACCGGCAGATGGCCCTGTCGGACGACTTCGCCGACTTCCTCACCCTCCCGGCGTACGAACGGCTGTCATGACTGCCATCGACGACCTGACCGCTCGGCTGCGGGGGCGGCTGGACGACTCGGCGGTGATCACCGACGAGGCACGGCGACGCACCTACGAGTGCGACGGCCTGGCGGCGTACGCGGTGGTGCCTGGACTGGTCGTGCTCGCCCACGACGCCGACGACGTGCAGACCGTGCTGGCGCTGTGCCACGAGCTCGGCGTGCCGTTCGTCGCCCGCGGCTCGGGCACCGGGCTGTCCGGAGGCGCGTTGCCGCACTCCGAGGGCGTCCTCGTCGTGCTGTCGCAGATGCGCGAGATTCTCGACGTCGACCCCGCCGCGCAACGGGCCGTGGTCCAGCCGGGCGTACTCAACCTCGACGTCACCGTTGCGGCCGCGCCGCACGGTTACTACTACGCCCCCGATCCGAGCAGCCAGCAGATCTGCTCGATCGGAGGCAACGTGGCCGAGAACTCCGGCGGCGCGCACTGCCTCAAGTACGGCTTCACCACCAACCACGTGCTGTCGGCCGAGCTGGTCGCCCCGGACGGCACCCGCACGCGGCTGGGCACCACCGCACCGGACGCGCCCGGGTACGACCTGCTCGGCACGGTGGTCGGCTCCGAGGGCACGCTCGGGGTCGTCACCGAGGCGACGGTGAAGCTGACCAGGGCCCCGCAGGCGGTCAAGACCCTGCTGGCGGGGTTCGAGTCCACCGACGACGCTGGCACAGCCACCTCGTCGATCATCGGCGCCGGAATCGTTCCGGCGGCGATCGAGATGATGGACGCGCTGGCCATCCACGCCGCCGAGGAGGCGGTGCACTGCAACTATCCCAAGGGGGCGGGCGCGGTGCTGGTGATCGAGCTGGACGGGCCCACCGCCGAGGTGGACGCCCAGCTCGACGAGGTGAAGGCGCACTGCGACAAGGCCGGCTCTTTCGAGATCCGGCAAGCCGCCGACGACACCGAGCGCGCTCTGATCTGGCGCGGCCGCAAGTCGGCGTTCGCGGCCGTGGGCCGGATCAGCCCCGACTACATCGTGCAGGACGGGGTCATCCCACGCACCGCGCTGGCCGCGGTGCTGCACCGGATGGGCGAGCTCGCCGACGAAGCCGGCGTCCGGGTCGCCAATGTGTTCCACGCCGGCGACGGCAACCTGCACCCGCTGGTGCTGTTCGACGGCGAGGTCGAGGGGGAGACCGAGGCGGCCGAGGCGCTGTCGGGGCAGATCCTCGCGCTCTGCCTCGAGCACGGTGGCTCGATCACCGGTGAACACGGCGTGGGTGCGGACAAGGCCAAGCACATGGTGGAGATGTTCACCCCCGACGATCTGGACACCATGCAGTTGGTCCGCTGTGCGTTCGACCCGCGGCACCTGTCCAACCCGGGCAAGGTGTTCCCGACCCCCCGGCTCTGCGGTGAGCGCCCCGGGCGGCACAAGGGGGCCCACCCGCTGCAGGAGGCCGGGCTGGCGGAGGTCTTCTGATGGTCGGCACCACCCACGCGTCCGGCGCCGTGCTCGACGACCTCGCCGGTTCGGTCGGCGGCAACGCCCGCGAGGCCACCCCCGGCGACGCTGTGGCAGGCGTGCCAGCAGGAGTGGTCGCGTCGCCGGCGACGACCGAGGAGGCCTCCGCCCTGCTTGTGCTCGCCGCGCATCTCGGCCTGACGGTGGTGGCCCGCGGCCGGGGGACGGTGCTGGGTTGGGGTCCGCCCCCACGCTCGGCCGACCTGGTCGTCGACACCTCACGCCTCGACGGGATCGTCGAGCACGAGGCCGGCGACCTGGTCTGCACGGCCGAGGCCGGCACCCGCATCGACGACGTGAACGCACAGGTGGCCGGCGCCGGGCAGCAGCTGGCCCTGGATCAACCCGTGCCCGGAGCCAGCCTCGGCGGCACCCTGTCCACCGGGCGCAGTGGCCCGCGCCGGATGCTGTATGGCACCCCGCGGGACCTGGTCGTGGGGATCACCATGGTGCGCGCCGACGGCGTGGTCGCCAAGGCCGGCGGCAAGGTGGTCAAGAACGTCGCCGGCTATGACCTGGCCAAGCTGCTCGGCGGCGCCTACGGAACGCTGGGGATCGTCACCCGGATGGTGGTCAGGCTGCACCCGCTGCCACCGTCGAGCCGGTGGCTGACCTGCTCCTACCCCGACCTCGATGCCGCGGCCGGCGCCGCCGCGGCGGTCACCGGCTCACAGCTGTTCCCGACCGCCGTCGAGGTGCGCCGCTCAGCGGGCGCTGCCGGTGCCGACGTGCAGGTGCTGCTGGAGGGCACCGAGCGCGG
>JALYQN010000133.1 GCA_030855835.1 Actinomycetota bacterium
GGGAGGCACAGAGCCTAGGCTCAGGTGAATGGAGTCCTCGTGGCCCCGCTCACGTCGCGCGTTCGCTGACGCTGCCGAACGGTTCGTGAGCATGGCCGCCGCCGTAGGCGACCGGTGGGACCAGCCAGGCCTCGGCGACTGGGACGTCCGTGCCCTGGTCGGCCACACCAGCCGAGCCCTGCTGACGGGCGAGACATACCTCGCCCGGCCGGCCGCGGCCGTCGACGTTCCAACCGCGGTGGAATACTTCCGCAAAGCCAAAGTTGCCGCTGCGGGCCCTGACGTCACAGCACGCGGACGCGACGCGGGCACTGCCTTGGGCGCCGACCCCGTATCCGCCGTAGCGGAGATCGTCGGGCGCGTTGTCCCTCTCGTCGATGCTCAGAGCGGCACCGAACTCGTCACCACGATCGCGGGCGGCATGCGGCTCGAGGACTACCTCCCGACGCGTACATTCGAGCTGGCCGTCCACACCGCCGACCTCGCCACCGCCCTCGATGTACCGCCGCGCGTCCCGCCCACGGCAGCCGCCCAGGCACTCGAGATAATCGCCGGACTCGCCGTCGAAGACGGGCTTGCTGGTCCACTCCTGCTCGCCTCCACCGGCCGGCCCGGACTCCCAGCGGGCTGGACCGTGCTCTGACGACCGGCGATGCCCCCAATAGCCGATCCGCGATACGGCACCACTGGCGCCGGCGGAGCGAGAGCACCGTCCGTCACCGGCTAGTCGCGCCACGAATGTTGCCGACAGTTCCACTCTGCTCAGCATGGTCGGCTCTACACTCACCCGCCAGACACGCGTCCACCTCGGGGGCGGAAGAAGGAGCGGCCCATGACCGTGCGCTATGCCATTGGCTTCCTGTCCGTTACCGCCACCGCGGCACTGACCCTCCCAGCCGGCGCGGTCGGAGTCACCGTGGCACAAGCGGATCTTCCGACCTGCATTGCGAGCGACGGCTCGAACCCGGCACCGACAATCGTGGGAACCAATCGCGGCGACGTGCTCGTCGGCACGCCGGGCGACGATGTGATCTTGGGCCTCCGCGGGGACGACGTTGTCCGCGCTCGAGGCGGGGACGACATCGTCTGCGGCTCGCTCGGCGCTGACCGGGTCGTCGGCGGCACCGGAGGTGACGTCCTCGACGGCGCCGACACCGATCTCGCGGACGTGGTCGCCGGTGGCGAGGTCACAGCCGACAAGGGTGATCGCCTTCTCGGGGGACGCGGCGCCGACGACATGTTCGGACTTGACGGCAACGACAGGGCGGAAGGCGGACCCGGAAGCGACCTCGTCCAAGGTGAACGAGGAACGGACCGCATCGTCGGAGGCCGCGGCCCCGATGTCCTCGTCGCTGGGTATTCTCCCGATGACGTAACCGGTCGCGACCTGGCAATCGGCGGCGGCGGTGACGACCTTCTGGTGGGCAGTGGTGACCGCGACCTGCTGATGGCGGGCCGCGGCTCCGACGTACTCAACGGGGCGGACGGTGGCGACACGCTGATCGCGGGTAAGGGTGACGACGTGGCGACCTTCTTCCCCGACGACAGTGGCGACGTGCTCGAGAACGGCGACGACATCATTCTCGGCGGCCGCGGCGACGACGGCCTCGACGGTGGCCCCGGGGTCGATCTCGTCAACGGAGGGTTGGGCACCGACTCCTGCCGGCACGCGGAACAGGTACACCGCTGTGAGCAGACCGGTGCTCCTGCTACCCGGCTAGGAGCTCGGCTGTCATCCCTGGGCGAGTTGTTGTACGGGCGCGGCTGAGCGGTACTCGTTCCGGCGCGCAATCGCACAACAGAGAGGGCCTGGCAGTCCGGATCCCGATCCGGTGGGGGTGAGCCGCTGGTGTGCAACGCCCCGGCACGGGTGCTGCGGTGTGCCAATCTGCCCGAATCACTCCGGCGTAGTGTTTGCGGCGAGGAGAGGATGGCGATGAAGCGACTGATCGTGGTGGCGGTAGCGGCTGTGCCGATCCTGGCCGGTTGCAGTGGCAACGAACCGTCGGCGGACTCGCTGGCGTCGCGGGCCGCTGAGGCTGCGGCGCCGACAGTGATGGTCGACGCGTGTACAGAGGTCAGATCGGCGGTCGAAACGAACTTCCCCGACCAGCTACAGGGCACCTACCCGGCGCGCGTGTACGATGCCTTCGCCAACGACTTAGAGGCGGCCCGCCAGCAGGCTGAGGCGGCAGCCGAGCCACTGCTGGGGCCGTTGGTGGCGGCGGCGCGGGAGACGGCCAACAGGGTGGCCGACAACCCAGCCGCAGACTCGGCGTTGCAGGGGGCGCTCGGGGGCGTCGCCAAGACCTGTGAGCGTGTTGGCGAACCGTTGTACAGGTAAGGAGCCGCTGGGGTTGCGTGTGTGTGCGCCGACATCAAACGAGCCGGCGCGGTGCTGTCAGGCGGGAACGGCCGGGTGGCGCTCCCGCACTCGGCTCAGGAACCGGTCTCGAGCACGGTGAGATCGCGCACCGCATAACGGTGATGCTCGGCCTCTTCCTTCAGCACCACCTTGAGGCAGCGGCGCACGACGTACTCCTGGTCGGGATACGGGTCCGCCGGCTTGCGACCGCACACCCGATCAAGCTCGCCCTCGGTGAGCCCGTCGACGGCCCGCCGCATCGTTGCCATGCGGGCGAGCCGCGGCGCGAGTGTCTCGCCGAGCGTGGGGGTGGCTTCGGGGGTGAGCCCGAGCTTCGCCGCCGCGTCGGGCGGCATTGCGCCGGCAGGCAAGCCCAACGGATGGTACGGCGCTTCCTCCTCGAGCACGGCATTGCCGAGCCAAGCGTCCCCGGCGAACAACAGGTGCCGTTGGGTATCGACAAACGAAAACTCGCCGTTGACTTGCTCGTGCAGCTTGACCTCGGACAACAGCCCGACGCGGTCGAGCGTTGCCCCCCACAGCGTCTCGATGGCATCCCAGGCAGCCCGGTAGTCGTCGGGCGAAGCCGCGTCACGCCCCAGCACCCGCGTGGGATGCTGCCGGTCGAGCTCAGCCTCGACATAGGCGGTCACGTCGACATCGTTGACGACGAGACGCTCGAAGTCGCCGCCGAGGTAGACGTCGCTCCCATAACAGTCGACGATCTTCAGACCGTCGACCTCGCAGTCGCGGATCTCGAGGCCAGCGAGGTCGCACAGGTGGATGCGGGCACCACGGAACTGGTCACTCTGGGCGTACTCGGCAGCCACCGAGGCAGTCTCCCGCACCCCTGCCGCCGGCGTCACGCCAGCACACATCGACGCAGTCGAGGGTCCCGGGGTGTCGACCGGTTCGAGCTCGTCCACCGGACGGTGCCTGGCTGCTTGCGAACCGAAGATCGCTGGTGTGAGGTCGGACTGTGCCGGGGGGAGCTTCTCGAACAAGATGTGGCGAGGATGTCGAGACGGGCCTGGCGGCTCCGTCCCAGGCCCAGATGCGGCCGCCGTGGCCGCACCGCACCGAGGAGGCCCAGCATGACGAGGTACTTGCTTCTCAAGCACTACCGGGGAGCCCCCGAGGCCGTCAACGCCGTCCCGATGGACCAGTGGACCCCGGCGGAGGTCGACGACCACCTGCAGTTCATGGCCGACTTCGCCGCCCGGCTCGAGAGCACCGGTGAGTACGTCGACGGCCAGGCGCTCTCACCCGAGGGAACCTTCGTCCGTTACGACGGGGAGGGCCGGCCACCGGTCACCGACGGGCCTTTCGCGGAGACCAAGGACCTCATCGCCGGCTGGATGGTGATCGACGTCGACACCTACGAGCGCGCGCTTGCCCTGGCTGGCGAGCTGTCGGCAGCCCCTGGAGCCGGCGGCAAGCCGATCCACGAATGGCTCGAGCTGCGCCCATTCCTGAGCGCACCGCCGACGGTCACCGAGTGACTGGATCGGCCAGCCCAGATCCGGTGCTGGACGAACTGCTGCTGAGGGTGCTCACTCCCGCCGTGATCGGCGTCCTCGTGCATCGCGGAGTTGACTTCGCGACAGCCGAGGACGCCGTGCAGGAAGCACTCCTCCAGGCCGCGCTGACCTGGCCGGACCGGCCGCCGACCGACCCCAAGGGGTGGCTGGTCACGGTTGCCTGGCGCAAGTTCCTCGACGCCCACCGCTCCGAGGCCTCCCGTCGTGACCGGGACCGGCGGGTCGAGGCCGAGCCGCCGCCCGGACCGACCGAGACCGCCGACGACACGTTGCAGCTCTTCTTCCTTTGCGCCCGTCCGTCGCTGACCCCGGCCTCCGCTGTGGCGCTCACGCTGCGCGCCGTCGGTGGCTTGACCACCCGGCAGATCGCCCAGGCCTACCTTGTGCCGGAGGCGACAATGGCGCAGCGGATCAGCCGGGCCAGACGCACGGTCGGTGAGGTGCGGTTCGAGGAGCCAGGCGACCTGGCGACAGTGCTGCGGGTGTTCTACCTGATCTTCAACGAGGGGTACACCGGTGACGTCGACCTGGCGGCCGAGGCGATCCGGCTCACCCGGCAGTTGGCGTCGATGACCGATCACGAGGAGACCGCGGGGCTGCTGGCGTTGATGCTGCTGCACCACGCTCGGCGACCGGCTCGGACCCGGCACGACGGCAGTCTGGTCCCCCTGGCCGAGCAGGACCGCTCTCGCTGGAACACCGCACTCATCGCCGAGGGCGTCGCGATTCTGCAGCTGGCGCTAGGTCACGACCGACTCGGCGAGTATCAGGCCCAGGCCGCTATCGCCGCCCTGCACGCAGACGCCCAGCGCGCCGAGGAGACCGACTGGGTGCAGATCGCCGGCTGGTACGACGAGCTGCTCCGACTCACCGGCAGCCCGATCGTGCGGCTCAACCGGGCCATCGCGATCGGTGAGGCCGACGGGCCCGCGGCCGGCCTCGCGGCCTTGGCCACCCTGGATCCCGGCCTGCCCCGTCACACCGCCGCCGCGGCGTACCTCCTCGAGAAGGAGGGCGACCTTCCGACTGCGGCACGGTTGTATGCCGACGCCGCCCGGTCCGCCCCCAACCTGCCCGAGCGCCACCACCTCACCCGGCAGGCAGCACGGATCACTCAGGCGCTGCGTGGGTGAGCCGGTTGGTCAACCACCCCCGCAAGACAACGCCCCGTGGCCTGCTTTGTGCATGCGGCGCCTGTCGCAGTCGCTGAACCTGCTGACTGAGCCCCCCGTCGAGACCCGAACCGTTCACAGGACCACCGGGACCGTACAGCCAGACGGGGCCTGGCCGCCTCCGCGCGCCGTGGGACACTGGTTGGTCCTGCCGTCCGGGCAGTGTTGACAGAGGAGTTCCGCATGGGGAAGACCGGCCGCAAGCGGCGCGCGCGGCGTAAGAACAAGGCCAACCACGGCAAGCGACCCAACGCCTGATGGACCTGACGCCTGACGACCTGCCCTCAAAGGGTCCGGGGCGGACCCTGCCACGGCAACGGGTCCACGGGCCGGGTCTCGGTGACCTGCACCTGCACGATCCGGCGCACGTCGAGCAGCACCCGGTCGCGCAGCGGCTCGGGGGCGCGATCGGTGCAGGACCGAGCCACCAGGCGCCGGACCAGGATGTCCAGCTCATGGTGGTTCAGGCACGGAGCGCACTCGTCGAGGTGGTGCTGGATCTCGGCACGGGACGCGCCGTCGAGCTCTTGGTCGATGAACCGGTACAGCTCGACGAGCACTTCGGCACAGTTCTTGTCGTGCGGGTTACCGCAGCTCATGCCGGGTCGCCTCCGGTGCCGGCCACGGACGGCACCGCCATCCCGCGCTCGTGGGCGTAGTCGGACAGCAACTCGCGGAGCTGGCGTCGACCGCGATGCAGGCGCGACATCACCGTGCCGATCGGGGTGCCCATGATCTCGGCGATCTCCTTGTACGCGAAGCCCTCGACGTCGGCAAGGTACACCGCGTACCGGAAGTCGTCCGGCAACAGCGCGAGCGCGTCCTTGACGTCGGAGTCCGGCAGATGCTCCAGCGCCTCCATCTCGGCCGACTTCATCCCCGCGCCGGTGTGCGCGGCGGCGGCCGCCTGCTGCCAGTCCTCCAGCTCCTCGGTGGGCTGCTGCAGCGGCTGTCGCTGCCGCTTGCGGTACCCGTTGATATACGTGTTGGTGAGGATGCGGTACATCCACGCCTTCAGGTTCGTGCCGACGCGGAACTGGTGGAACGACGCGAACGCCTTGACGTAGGTCTCCTGCACCAGGTCGTCAGCATCAGCGGGGTTGCGGGTCATCCGCAACGCGGCGGAGTACAGCTGGTCAAGGAACGGCAGCGCATCCCGCTCGAACCGCGCCGCCCGGTCTTCGGGAGACTCGTTGGCATCCGCCCGGTCCGGGTCGTCGCCGATCTCGGGCGGTTCCACCGCTGACTGGTCGTCTGGCAGAGGCTGGGTGTCACCCAGCGGCGGCGTGGTGTCGGTCATCGCCGCCCAGCCTACCGTCGGCCGGCCCGCACCCGTCCTGGACGTCGTGTCCATGGTGATCAGCACACCATGAGCAACCGGGCGGCATGGTCAGGTGTTCCCGGCTCGGTTGGGCCCGGCCACCACCCCCAAGAAGGCGCGGACATCCATCAGCGCACCGCCCAGCGCGTGGTCACGTGCCGCGGTCCCACCGTCGCGAACCCGGACGGCGAAGCCGTGGTCGGCGCCGGCCACGTCGACGATGCGAATGTCCGGATCTGGTCCCCTCAGTGGTTGCGCGGCGATGGCGGCCCGTACGTCGGCTGCGGAGCCGAACGGGTCACGGG
>JALYQN010000017.1 GCA_030855835.1 Actinomycetota bacterium
CCTCGATCGTGGTGCCACGGCCGGCGTGCTGCTGCAGCAGGGCCCGCACGGCATCGGCGAGCTCGCGGCGGCCGCCGTAGCCGACGGCAAGGTTGACGGTCGTGCCCTCGATGCCCCGGGTTGCCTCACCGACCTCCTTGAGCCGCCAGGAGGTCGAGTAGGGCAGCAGGTCGAGCGCGCCGATGGCGTTGACCCGCCATCGCCCGGTCTCCCCGATGCGGGTGGCGACGTCCTCGATGATCTCGATAAGCGGCTGCAGCTCGGCGGCGGGCCGCTGGAGGTTGTCGGTGGACAGCAGGTAGACGGTGACGATGTGGACGCCCGCGTCGTCGCACCAGCCGAGGAACTCGAGCAGCCGGTCGGCGCCGGCCCGGTGCCCGTCGGCGGTCCCGCCCCCGAAGGCGGCGGCCCAGCGCCGGTTCCCGTCTATCAGCACTCCGACATGGCGGGGGGCGCGCTCTGGGTCGAGCCGGCGGGCAAGCCGCTGCTCATACACCCCGTAGACGGCATCGCGCACGGTTCGGCGCAGTGTGCTCCGTGCCATCGCGCATCCCCTCCGCGGACCATCCGCCGCACCGGCAACTGCCCTCCGGTGCTCAGCGTAGGGCCTCGACGGCCGCGTTCGCGGGACCTCTACGCTCACTGGATGACCCCGGGGGAACACAAGCGTCCCACCGCCGGCATTGTCGAGAGCGTCCGCGAAAGCGTCGACCGTCTCGAGGAGGAGATCAAGCCACGGCTGCGGGGGTTCCTGCACCTGGGCGCGGTACCGCTGTCGCTGGCCGGCGGGATCGTGCTCGTCTGGCTGTCACCGCCCGGGGCAGCGCGTGCGGGGGCGGTGGTGTTCATGGCCGCATCGGTACTGCTGTTCACGGTCAGCGCGATCTACCACACCGGGACCTGGGCGGTACGCACGCGCGGGGTGTTGCAGCGGCTCGACCACGCCACCATCTTCCTCCTGATCGCCGGCACCTACACGCCGTTCGCCTTGCTGGCGCTGGACGACAGCGACGCCTGGGCACTGCTCACGATCGTGTGGGTGAGCGCGCTGCTAGGGATCATGTTGCGCGTGCTGTGGACCAGCGGCCCGCGGTGGGCCTACGTCCCGATCTACTTCGGCCTCGGCTGGGTCGCGGCGTTCTGGCTCGGTGACTTCGCCTCAGGTGCCGGGGTGGCGGTGTTCACGCTGATGCTCGTAGGTGGCGGGCTGTACTCGCTCGGCGCACTGGTCTACATCCTCCAGCGGCCCGACCCGCTGCCGCGGTGGTTCGGCTTCCACGAGGTGTTCCACTCGCTGACGATCGCCGCGTTCGCGGTGCATTATGTAGGCATTTCGATCGCGAGCTACTCCCTGCGCTGACCACCCCCGACCCGTCACCCACCAAGCTGGCACCGCGGTCAGGCAGCGACCGCGGCGGGCGGTGACACGTCGAGAGGGCCGCGGTCAGGTGCGGTCGGGACCCTGGGCGCGCACCTGCTCGACCGACTCCATTGCCTGCCGCAGGTCGGCCAGCCAGGTGTCGGCGTTGGACTGCACCAGCCGGACGCACCAACCAACCGCGTCCGCGCGGGAGCGGGCCACGCCGGACTCGACCAGCGTATCGAGCACGAGGCGCTCGGGTTGACGCAGCCGGGTCATCACCGGCGCGGCCAGGGCGGTGAACACCTTGCGGGTGTCGCCGCACTCGGCGCCCCACGCCACCTTGCGGCCGGCGCGGTGCTCGAGCTCGCGAGCGATGGTGATGCGCTGGTCGCGGGTGACCTCGCGGAAGGCCTTGATCCGCCCGTGCTCGGCGGCCGATCGCTCGGCGTCGTCGGCGTCGTCGGCGGTGCTGGGAGCCGCGAGGCGCCCGACGACGACGATCTCGTCGCCGTCGACGCTCACGGTGGGCTCGGTGCTGAACCAGTCGTCGGGGATGCGGCCGCTCAGCCAGCCGCGGAGAGTAGTGGTGTCATCCATGTAATGGAGATTACACCATTACATCGGTGGGTCAAGCAGCGCCGTGCCCGCGCCGACGGTCATGACGTCGCTCAACCACGGGCCGGCGGCGCCACGGACACCTGCTGGCCCCGTCACCAGTCCGCACCGTCCCGGGTCCAGCGTGAAGACCCGGCGCGAGCCGGTGAGGTCGGTGAGGATCACGCCGTACCGGGTGCGATCGGCCCGGTCGGCGCCGTCGGCGCAGCCCCCGGTGCCGGGAGAGCGGGCCAGATAGACCGCACGTACCAGCTCGGCGTCGGCCGGCTCGAGCAGGCGGCCCCTCGTTCCCGATCCCGCCCCCACGCCCGGCTGCTGACCGCCCGGTGCATAGCTGCAGATCAGCCCGGTGGTTGCCGGCAACGGCAGCACCAGACCCGGCACCCGCGGGTAGTCGCGGACCGTCGTCTGGGACAGGGCCGGTACCTGCCCGAGTGTTCGGGGGCAGAAGGCGGGTGTTGATGGCAGTGTTCGCGGCGCCTCGACCGGCTCGGCCAGCTCGTCGCCGAGCAGGGCGACCGTGGCCGCAAAGGCGGCCCGCCCGTCCACGCCGACCGTCTGCCCGTTCACCGTCACGGCACCGCAGGTGCCGATCTCCATGTCGACGACGTGCAGCACACCGTCGAGAGTGCCCACGTGCGCCCGGATGGTGGCTCGGTCGGCGAAGGCAGAGTAATCGCACGTCGGCGAGCCGGCCCCGTCCGATCTGACCCAGCCGTCCACCAGGTCGTCGATCTCGGCCAGTGAGGTGACGGTGATGTCCGGGGCGAACCGGATCGCGTCCGCACCGGGCGGCGGGCAGAAGCGGAACCAGACCGCGTCGGCGCCATCGCTCTCGTACGGGTACGCGGGCGGCTGGACCCGGCCGCCAATCTGTTCACAGGACTGCGGGATCGGCAGGGGGTCGACCAACCGCTCGGCGACCGGAGGCGGCGGTACCGACGCGGGTGCGGCGGTCGGCTCATCCCCACTGGCCAGGACCGGCACCGCAACCAACCCCACGACCAGCGCGGTGGCCCCCACCGCCAGGGCGTGCCGACGCCGTCGTGCCCTGGCCGCCCGTCGCTCCACACGCTCGGTCCGGCCCAGTGCGTACGGCGGGGCCGGGACCGCGTCGCGGAGCCGGTGCAGCAGCAGCGCATACCGCGGCGAGGACCTGCCCATCACCACCGAAGCGTCGGCCTCAACCGCCGTGAGCTCAGCGGTTGACAGCGACAGGGCGTCGGCGGCGTCCCACGGCGGGACCGCCAGTGCGCGCAGCACGACAGCCGCCCGCGACAGCGGCGACAGTGCAGCCAGCAGCGTCAGTGCCTCGCGCGGGTCGTCGCCAGCCCCGGCGCCGGAGCCGACCGCGTCGACCGAGCCGACCTGGTCTGGCATCGCTCGCGTGGGGCCTGCCCAGCTGGGTGCGGCCGGGCCGGCCAGCCAGGAGGCGATGAGCTCGCGGCGTACCTCGGTCTCGGCGGCACCCAGCCGCTCCAGCTCCGTCCACCGTACGCGGGCCCGGGACAGGGCGAGCTCCACGAGCTCCTCGGCGCGGCGCTCCTCGGACCGGAGCTCGTCGAACCCGTCCGCACCGACCCAGTCGGCCGCGCCGGCCCCGCCGACCCGCTGTCCGTCGGCCACCAACAGGTACGCCAGCGCCCACAGCCCGTCACCACGGGCGGCCACGAAGGCCGCGAACGACCACTG
>JALYQN010000171.1 GCA_030855835.1 Actinomycetota bacterium
CCCCCGGCCCTGGCTGAACTCGCGCCGGACCAGGTGACCGGGCCCCTTGGGCGCCACCATGCAGACGTCGACACCTCCCGGCGGCGCGACGTACCCGAACCGGATGTTGAAGCCATGGCTGAAGAACAGGGCGTCCCCGTCGACCAGGTTGGGCTCGATCGCCTGGGCGTAGAGCGCGCGCTGGGCCGGGTCGGGGGCGAGCACCATGACCAGGTCCGCCTCCTCGCAGGCCTCGAAAGGCTCGGTGACCCGCAGCCCCTCCGCCTCGGCGCGGGGTCGACTGCCAGACCCTTCGAGCAGGCCGACGCGCACGTCGACACCGGAGTCGCGCAGCGACAGCGCATGAGCATGACCCTGACTGCCGTAGCCGAGGACGGCCACGTTGCGCTGCTGGACCAGGCTCAGGTCAGCGTCGTCGTCGTAGAACATGTCGGCCATGAGTGTGTCTCCCTCATCCGGTCTGAACGGGGCGCAGTGCCCGGTCGGTGATCGAGCGTGAACCACGGCCGATCGCCACCATCCCGGACTGCACCAGCTCACGGATGCCGAACGGCTCCAGCACCCGGAGCATTGCAGCGAGCTTGTCGAGGTCGCCGGTCGCCTCGATCGTCACCGCGTCCGTGCTCACGTCGACGACCTTGGCCCGGAACAGCTGGACGCACTCCAGTACCTGTCCACGAGTCGCGGCGTCGGTGCGCACCTTCACCAGCACCAGCTCACGCTCCACCCCGGTGCCGGATTCGATCTGCACGATCTTTATCACGTTGACGAGCTTGTTCAGCTGCTTGGTCATCTGTTCCAGCGGCCCCTCGTCGACGTTGACGACGATCGTCATCCGCGAGATCTCCGGATGCTCGGTCGGTCCCACCGCAAGCGAGTCGATGTTGAACCCGCGGCGAGCGAACAGGCCCGAGATGCGGGCCAGCGCACCGGGGGTGTTCTCCACCAGGACCGACAGCGTGTGCCGGCTCACTGCTCCTCCTCGCGGTCCCAGACAGGTGCCATGTCCCGGGCAACCTTGATGTCGTCGTTGCTGGTGCCGGCGGCGACCATCGGCCAGACCATCGCGTCGCGATGCACGCCGAAGTCGACCACCACCGGCTGGTCGTCGATCTCCATCGCCTCGGCGATGGTCGCGTCCACGTCGTCGGGCTTGTCGCAGCGCAGCCCCACGCAGCCGTACGCCTCCGCCAACTTGGCGAAGTTGGGGATCCGGCGCGACGCGCTGCCCGTGTGCAGATCGGTGTTTGAATAGCGGCCCTCGTAGAACAAGGTCTGCCACTGCCGGACCATGCCGAGGCTGGAGTTGTTGATGACGGCAACCTTGATCGGGATGTTCTCCAGCGCACAGGTGGCCAGCTCCTGGTTGGTCATCTGGAAGCAGCCGTCACCGTCGATCGCCCACACCACCCGGTCGGGGTCACCGACCTTCGCGCCCATTGCCGCCGGCACGGCGAAGCCCATCGTCCCCAGACCGCCGGAATTGATCCAGGACCGCGGCCGCTCGTACCCGATGAACTGGGCCGCCCACATCTGGTGCTGTCCCACCCCGGCCACGTACGTGGCCTCGGGACCGCCGGCGGCCGCGATCCGCTCGATGACGAGCTGGGGGGCGAGGGAGCCGTCGTCGGGCGGGTCGTAGCCGACCGGGTAGCGCTCGGCCAGCGCGCGGGTCCACTCGCGCCATGGCGCGTGGTTCCCGCCTCCGGACTGGAGCTCGGTGGTCAGCGCGATGATGGTCTCCCGGCAATCGCCGACGATCGGGACGTCGGCGCGCCGGTTCTTGGAGATCTCCGCGGGGTCGATGTCGGCGTGGATCACCTTCGCGCCGGGCGCGAAGGTGTCGAGCCGGCCGGTGACCCTGTCGTCGAACCGGGCACCCAGCGAGACGAGCAGGTCGGAGCGCTGGAGCGCGGCGACCGCGGCGACGGTGCCGTGCATCCCGGGCATGCCGAGGTGCTGTGGGTGCGAGTCCGGCAGTGCGCCCCGGGCCATCAAAGTGGTGACCACCGGGATGCCGGTGAGGTCTGCGAGCGTTGCCAACTCGGCCGCGGCGTCTGCCTTGATGACGCCACCGCCGACGTACAGCACGGGGCGCTGGGAGGCGGCGATCAACCGCGCGGCCTCCTGGATCTGCTTGGCATGCGGGCGAGTGGTCGGCCGGTAACCGGGCAACGACACCGTGGCCGGGTAGTCGAACGTGGTCATGGCCTGCAGGGCGTCCTTGGAGATGTCCACGAGCACCGGCCCGGGCCGCCCGGTCGAGGCGATGTGGAATGCCTCGGCAACGGTTCGAGCGATCTCGGCCGGGTCGGTGACCAGGTAGCTGTGCTTGGTGATCGGCATCGTGATGCCGCGGATGTCCGCCTCCTGAAAGGCGTCGGTGCCGATGGCTGCGGACGGAACCTGCCCGGTGACGGCCACCATCGGCACCGAGTCCATGTACGCGTCCGCGATCGGGGTGACCAGGTTCGTGGCCCCTGGCCCGGAGGTCGCCATGCACACGCCGACGCGACCTGAGGACTGGGCGTACCCCTGGGCCGCATGCCCGGCGGCCTGCTCGTGACGGACGAGGATGTGCCGGATCTTGCGCGAGTCGAGCAGCGGGTCGTAGGCAGGCAGGATCGCGCCGCCGGGGATGCCGAAGATGGTGTCGACACCGGCGTGCTCCAGCGACCGGATCAGGCTCTGCGCCCCGGTCATCTGCTCGGTCATGGTGCCCTTCTCGGTCGACGCGGAAGCCTGACATGAAAAAGCCCCCGGTCCGACGGGCGGACGAGGGGGCGCGCTGGCCTGGTCGGCGACTCAGCCGGCGCGCGTGCGGATTACGAGAACGAGATGTTGCACACCATCCACCCTCGCTGCCGAAGCCGAGCAACGTCAACTGAGTGAGACAGGCGTCTCAGCATGCGGGCAGCCTCGGACTTCGCTCGGCGGGTCCTCAGCCGCAGACGGCGCCGTCAGCGGCCGAGCCGACCAGCTTCACGTACTTGGCCAGCACACCGGTGCGGTAGCGCGGTTCCGGCGGCGCCCAGCCTTCTTGGCGTACAGCGAGCTCCTCGTCGTCGACCAGCACATCGAGGGTACGGGCCTCCATGTCCAGCCGAACCCGGTCGCCGTCGCGGACATACGCGATCGGGCCGGCATCGACGGCCTCGGGTGCAACGTGGCCGACGCACAGCCCGGTGGTGCCGCCGGAGAATCGACCGTCGGTGAGCAGCAGCACGTCCCTGCCGAGCCCGGCGCCCTTGATGGCCGCGGTGATGGCCAGCATCTCGCGCATCCCCGGCCCGCCCTTCGGCCCCTCGTACCGGATCACCACGGCGTCACCGGCGGTGATGGTGCCGTCGGACAGCGCCGACATCGCCTCCTGTTCCCGGTCGAAGACGCGGGCGGTCCCCTCGAAGACCGCCTCGTCGAAACCGGCGCTCTTGACGACAGCACCGTCGGGTGCGAGGGAGCCGTGCAGGATGGTGAGCCCGCCGGTGGCGTGGATCGGCCGCGACAGCGCGCGGATGATCTCCCCGTCGACCTCAGGCGGGTCGAGGTCGAGCAGGTTCTCGGCCAGGGTGCGCCCGGTTACGGTCAGGCAGTCGCCGTCGAGCAGCCCGGCCTCGAGCAGCGTTGCCAGCACGACCGGGATGCCACCCACCCGATCGACGTCGGTCATCACGAACCGTCCGAACGGTTTGAGGTCGCCGAGGTGCGGCACGCGGCGGCCGATCCGGTCGAAGTCGGCCAGCGCCAGGTCGACGTCGGCCTCCCGCGCGATCGCCAGCAGGTGCAGCACGGCGTTGGTCGAGCCACCGAGCGCCATGACCACCGCGATGGCGTTCTCGAAGGCGGGCCTGGTCATCACCTGACGGGCGGTGATGCCGTCTCGCAGCATCGCAACGACCGCCTCCCCCGACCGGTGCGCGAAGCCGTCACGGCGGCGGTCGACCGCGGGCGGCGCCGACGAACCGGGCAGGGACATCCCGATCGCCTCGGCGACCGAGGCCATCGTGTTGGCCGTGAACATCCCCCCGCAGGCACCTTCACCCGGGCAGATCGCCCGTTCGACTCGCTCGACCTCGTCACGGGTGATCCGCCCGGCCAGGCAGGCGCCGACCGCCTCGAAGGCGTCGATGATCGTGACGTCGCGACCGTCCAGGTTGCCGGGCATGATCGAACCGCCGTACAAGAACACGCTGGCGAGGTCGAGCCGGGCCGCGGCCATCAGCATCGCAGGCTGGGACTTGTCACATGCCCCCAACAGCACCGACCCGTCCAGCCGCTCGGCCATCATCACGGTCTCGACGGAGTCCGCGATCACCTCGCGCGAGACCAGCGAGAAGTGCATCCCCTCATGGCCCATCGAGATGCCGTCGTTGACCGAGATGGTGCCGAACTCGAGCGGGTAGCCACCTGCTGCGTGCACGCCGTTCTTGACCGCCTTCGCCAGCCGGTCGAGGGACAGGTTGCACGGGCCGATCTCGTTCCAGCTGGAGGCCACACCGATCTGGGGTTTGGCGAAGTCGTCGTCGTCCATCCCGACCGCGCGGAGCATCCCCCGCGCGGCGGTCCTCTCCAGACCGTCGGTGACGTCACGGCTGCGCGGCTTGAGGTCAGAACCCACCATGCCGCGGAGCCTACGACCCGCTGGTGATCCCGCCGGTGACGACGTACGCGCAGGCCACTGCCCACAGGATGCTGACCAGCGTCCCGATGATGAAGCCCTCCGCTGCGGCGGGACGGTCCCCTTGGCGCAGCTGCGGGTAGCGGCCCAGTGCCTTGATCGCCAGCACCACAGCCATCCCCTCGGGCCAGCCGGCGACCAGAGTGCCGACGATGGCCAGCCGCTCGAGGGCGCCGATCCAGGTGCCACCGCGCAGGCCCTCGCCCACCGTCCCGCCGTCGACCCGGTCCACGATAGTGAAGACGGCCACGGTGACCGGACCGCCACCCAGGACGGCGAGCACGGTCGCCGCCACCGCGACCCACTCCTGCACATCGCCACGGGTACGGCCGGAGAAGTGCACGTCGAGGACCGAAACCGCAAGTGCAGCGGTGGCGAAGCCTGCGAGCGCGACCTGCGGAGCCTTCGGCAGGTGCCGCGACCAGGCCAGCGTTGCGGCCAGGCAGCCCGCGGACAGCGCGCCGAGCAGCAGGAACTGCAACGCCGTCACAGCTGCTCCAGCAGCCAGGTCGCCAGTTCGCGACCACGCTCGGCCTCAGCCCAGCCGGCGGCCCGCAGCACCTGGCTGACGGCCTGCACGCTCACGCCGAGAGTGTGGGCCACTTCGCGTTGGCTCACGGCGGCGCGCATCGCGTCGACGACCTGCCAGCCTCGATCGGTGCGCCGACCCTCGACCGCCGTGAGCAGCCACAGTGCCGACTCTGCCCTCCGTGCGGCGCCGGAGTCGGCCGGTCCGACGACGGCGATTCGCCCCGGCGCGGTCTTGGCCCGCTCGACCGCCCGGCGGGCGGCGGCGAAGGCCGAACCCCGGGCAGATCTCGTGCTTGCCGGCAACGGTGCCTCGACGGTGCCGGTCCCGATGCCGACCGCCCAGCCGCGCTGGCGGCAGGCCGTCTCCACC
>JALYQN010000193.1 GCA_030855835.1 Actinomycetota bacterium
GTACCGAGTGTCCGCACCGAATGCCCGAAATGGTCGCCTACGACTCGGCCGCACAGTCCATCGGCGTCAGCCTAACGGGCCGCTTCCTCGCTTTTCCTCGATGACAGGACCACACCTCCCGTCTACTGCTCTCACGGCCTCTCGCCGTC
The DNA here is from genome assembly GCA_030855835.1 of Actinomycetota bacterium. Taxonomy (GTDB): domain Bacteria; phylum Actinomycetota; class Actinomycetes; order Propionibacteriales; family Nocardioidaceae; genus JACCVL01. Next base: position 150 of record JALYQN010000193.1, read on the forward strand.
TTGGGTCAACCGACTCGGAGCTCCGCGAGGAACCTCGAGCCGATGGTCCACACAAGCGGGAGTAAGCAACCATGCGCAGAATCACCAAGAAGTCCATCGCCGTCGTCACCGGGTTCGCGGTGGTGCTGGCAGGCGCCGGCGTCGCCTACGCCTACTGGACCGCTGGCGGTTCGGGCACCGGCACCGCGGCCACGGGTACCAACGCCCCGATCACCGCCGTGCAGACCAGCACCGTCAGCGCCATGGGACCGGGCGTCGCGGCCCAGAGCCTGAACGGCAACTTCAACAACACCAACGCCGGCCCCGTCTACGTGCAGAGCGTGACCGCGAGCATCTCCGACGTGACCGTTGGCGGCGTCTCGATCGGTGCTACCTGCGACGCGGACGACTACACCCTCACCGGTGCGGCCATGACCGTCGCCGCACAGGTGCCGGCCGGCAGCGCCCAGGGTGCCTGGACCGGCGCCACCATCGAGTTCAACAACAAGGCCGCGGTGAACCAGAACGCCTGCAAGAACGCCGTCGTCCAGCTCGCATACGCGATCGCCTGATCACCAGCTCCACCAGCGGGCCGGGGAGGCGGGCAACCGTCTCCCCCGTCCGCGTCCGCACGAAACAAGACGTCGTACGACTAGGCCCAGCCTACCCAGCCGAGGAGGCGAGGTGAGCGTCACCGCACGGAGCATCTACTCGCTCCTGGCCGCCGTGGTGCTCCTCGGCCTGCTCGTAGGAGTCCCCGTGGCCGCCTGTGGGTCGGTCTGGTGCGTCGCAGAGTCCGGCGACGGGACCGGTACGGCCAACCTCGCCGAACCTAGGCCGGCGTTCGCCCTGGCCGGGGACACCACCAAGCCGCTCGCGCCGGGCACCAGGGCGCGGGTCAACGTCTCCTTCACCAACCCGCACCCTTACCGGCTCTGGGTCAGTGACCTCGAGGTGAGCGTCGCCGCGGTGGAGGCGCCCAGGGCGGGCGCCACCCATCCCTGCTCGCTGCGGGACTTCTCGGTGCGGCAGCTGCCGAGTGAGCGGACGGTCGCGCTCGCCCCCCGCTCCACCCGTACCCTCCGCAGCCTGCACGTCCGGCCGTCCAGATGGCCCAGGATCATCATGCGCCACCGGTCGGTCAACCAGGACGGGTGCAAGGGCGCTGCCCTGACGCTCGACTACTCGGCCGACGGCATCCGGGACTACCGATGAGGCGGCGCATGCCGATGCGGCTGCTCCTCGGCATGCTGCTCGGCGCGGTCACGGTGGCTGTGGGCGGGGTCGCCAACGCGTACTGGGTCGGGACGGGCGCGGGCGCCGGGGCGGCGGCGACGGCGACCACCGCGGCCGTGACCCTGAGCCCAGGGATGGCCAGCTCCAGCCTCTTTCCGGGCGGGCAGGCAGGCGTCGTGCTCAACATCTCCAACCCGAACCTGTCCCCGGTACGGGTCCAGTCGCTGGCGCTCGACACCACACAGGGCAGCAGCGGTTTCGCCGTGGACGCCGGCCACACCGGGTGCGCCCTGTCCGTGCTCAGCCTGGCGCCGCAGTCCAACGGCGGCGCGGGCTGGACCGTCCCGGCCCGGGTCGGCGGGACGGATGGCACCTTGTCGGTCACCTTGACCGACGCGCTCGCGATGGGTGTCAACGCGGCCAACGCCTGCCAGGGTGCGATGCTCACGGCCTATCTGACGGTCGCCCAGTGAGTGGCCGCAGCTGGATCAGGGTCCGTACGTTCCTCTTGTTCGCGCTGACCTTCGTCATGGTCACAGGAGTCGCCTGGGGGTTCTGGACCGCCGGGTCCGTCCCGGGCGGCAACGGTGCGTCGGCTACCGCATCCGTCGGCCAGGGCGCGACTCCGACCGCCAGTGTGACCGGCAACGCCGTCACGGTCAGCTGGGCAGCCAGCACCCTGTCCTCGGGACAGGCCGTCACCGGATACCGGATCAAGCGCTACGACGCCGGGACCCTCACCGCGCAGACCATGCTGAGCGCCTGCTCGGGCACGATCACTGCCACGAGCTGCACCGAGAACAACGTGCCGACCGGCCAGTGGGCCTACTCGGTGACGCCGGTGTTCGCCACCAACTGGCAGGGCGCCGAGAGCCCGGCCAGCAGCGCAGTGACGGTGGCGAGGCTGACGCTCACGGCGGACCCCGTGAAGCCCGGGACGTCGCTGACCGGCACGGCGGCGGGATTCCGCCCCGCCGAGTCCCTCCGGTACCGCCTGGACAGCCCCACCGGCACAGAGCTGACGGGGACCCTGGCCGGCAGCTCGACCCCGGCGGCAGTTCCAGCCGGTGGTGGCGGTTCGGTCGTTGTCACGGTGCCGGCCGGCACGAGCGACGGCGCTCACACCGTCTACGCCGTGGCGTCACCCAGCGGGGACGCGGCCTCGGCGGCCATCGTCGTCGACGGCACGCCGCCGCCCCTGCCCGTCCTCACCCTTACCCCCGCAGCTGTCAGCGGCGACGCCGTCACTTTCGCCTACACCGAGTCCGAGGCATCGGCAACGGTCGAGTGTCGCCTCGACTCGGCCGCGTTCGCTCCATGCGACAACCCGACAGACTACGCGGGCTTGACCGCCGGCTCCCACACCTTCCAGGCTCGCGCCACGGACACGGTCGGCAACATCAGCGCGTCCACGTCACACACCTGGAGCGTCGACGTCAACGTCCCAACAACCGTCATCTCCTTCCCCAACGTCGCCGGCCTGTACAGCGACACCGGCTTCAACGCCGGCTGCGGGACGGCCTCGACCGGCGACGTCTGCGGCAGCTCCGAGGACGACACCGCCGTCACAGGAGTCGGCGTGAGCCTACGCAGGCTGAGCACCGGCCTGTGGTGGAACGGCACAAGCTTCTCCAGTGCAACCCAGACGTGGAACTCCGCCACGGGCACCACCAGCTGGTCCTACGCCGTTCTGACAACAGCGTTCGCCGAGGGCGGCTACACCCTCCAGGCGCGGGCGTACGACGGCACCAACTACGGCTACGACTCGCGGACGTTCAACATCGACCGCACGGCGCCAGCAGCTCCCACCCTGACCAGCACCCCACCGGCAACCAGCGGGCCGTCGACGACGGTCGCGTTCACCACCAACGACGCGACAGCTGGCTTCGAGTGCCGGCTTGACGGCGGCGTGTGGGCCTCCTGCTCGAGCCCGAAGACATACAGCAACCTCACGAGCGGGTCGCACACCGTGGACGTCAGGGCGGTCGACGGCGCAGGCAACACGAGTTCCAGCACCTCGACCACGTGGACGGTCGACGCGGCGGCACCGACGGCAAGCATGGCCTTCCCGACCGCCACCAGCTACAACCTCGCCGGCTGGGTAGGCGGCTGCGGGACGCCCGCGGCCGGGGACATGTGCGGGACCGCGAGTGACGTCGGCAGCGGACTCTCGGCGGTCGCTGTCAGCATCCAGCGCGCCAGCACGAACAAGTACTGGGACGGCAGCACGTTCGCCGAGACGAACGAGACCTGGCTGGGCGCCGCTGGGACTGCGTCTTGGTCGTACGCGTTCGCCGGGGCCAACTTCCCGGCCGACGG
>JALYQN010000020.1 GCA_030855835.1 Actinomycetota bacterium
GCCGCCGCGACCTCACGGCGCAGGTCGAGCTCGAGCGTGTCGCCGGATTGTGCCCAGCACTCGGCGGCGACCACGACGGCCGCCACCTTGCCCGGGTCGTCATCCGCGAGTGCGAGCCACTCTGCCGACCCGTACGACGGGGCCGGGCTCGGGCACCGCCGGATCAGGCCATACGCCCAGCGGCGCCGCATCGTCGCGCTCGAGGACCTCATGCCGTCCACCCGTTCGCCATCGCGAGCAGCCCCTCGCGTTCGGACTCCTCGGCGAGCCGGGTCACTTCCAGTGCGTGCTCGTCGATCCAGCCGACGATCGCGTCCTCGACGATCCGCCTCAGCACCGACGTGGGGATCGCGTCGACCTCGACGGACTCTCCGACGAACCCCTTGCTCCTCGAGTCCGACTTCTTTGTCGGCCGGGTCGGCAGGTCGAGCTCGACGATCTGCTCGGGTGTGACGGCGAGCCGTTCGAACATGATTTCGACGTCGGGGGCGAAGTCCCGCAGCCGCCTCTGCACGTGGGTCCAGGCGGCGATACCCGACGGGTCATGGGCGCCGAGGTTGTAAACGATCGTGGGCTTCCCGACGGTGCGGATCGTGGCGGCGGTCTGCCAGAGGAACGACTCGGATGCGAACCCGCGGGCGATCATCAGGGGCACGTCCCAGGCGTCGGTGATCGGGGCGACGATCGAACTGATCGCCTCCTTCTCCGACCACACCTCGACGTACACGTCCTGGTCGTGCCACAGCGCCCGCCGGTACGACGTGGCGGCGTCGTTGAGCGCGGTCTCTACGCTGGACCACGACGGGGACTTCACGTGCCAGCGGGTGCCATCGGCGATCCACTCGTACGGCAACGACCCGGCCCGACGCAGCTTCAGAACCTCACGCTGAACGGCGGCGTACGCCTTCTCGGTCTTCGGGACGGCGCCGGCCGACATCACCCGGTAGAACACGCCGCGGACCGACAGCGGATGGTCGGCCTCGCAGACGGTCAGGATCGCCTCGTGCAGCTCTCCGATCTCGACCTTCGTCCGCCGGGGACGCTTTACGGGAATAGTCCCGTAAATGTTGGTGGGCATGGGTCAGGCGGCCGGCGCGGGGTCGGACTGCCGCTCGAGCCAAGCTTCAAGATCGGCGCGGCGGACGCGCACGTGCTTGCCGATCCGGTAGCCGCGCGGCCCGACGCCCCTGCTCCGCTGGGCGTACAGCGTGCGGAGCGGGATGCACAGCTCGTCGGCGATCTGCTCCAGACTGAGCCATTCGTTCATCGGTTCCTCCATCTGTAAGGCACTGACGCGACCTTATCAGATGTGGCCGGGCCTTGACGGTACCTACCCGTCCGTGGGAGAGTCGCCGTTGTGAGGATGAGCACCAACGCAAAAGGCAAGGCAGTGGCGGTCGCGCCTGGCCTGGGCATCGCGCGGCTGGTCACAGTGACAGTGGAGGACTGGAGCGGGTATGACGTCGCCGTCGAGGTCGTGCCCGAGGGCGGCCGCCTCGTCGCACAAGAGGTGCGGGTCCACCGCCGCGACGGCGGGCCCGCGGTTACGGGCGAGGCCATCCGCTCCGTCCCCGTGGCAGCGCTCACCAAGCAGGCGGCGAGGCACGTCCTCACGTTCGTGCAGAAGGACGGATACACGGAATGGACGCCTACTCAGCAGCTCACCGCGGCGGACGTGGCCGCGATCCAGGAGGCCGGCCCCACAACCGCGTCGTTGCGCTGGGTGGCCTACCTGTACCGACTCGGGCTGGTCATGGGGGATCCGCCGACTCGGACGGTGGAGAAGGCGCTCGAGCTGCCCCGCTCGACCGCCGGGCGCTGGGTGGCGCTGGCACGTGAGCGAGGCTTCCTCGGACCGGCCGAGGGTGCCGGCAAGGCTGGAGGCTGATCAGTGGCGAGCATCGAGAAACGCACCCGTGACGGCAAGGTGACCTGGGTGGCCCGGTGGCGGGACCCGGACGGGCGCCAACGTAAACGGAGCTTCGCCAAGCGCTCGGACGCCGACCGGTGCCTGACCGGCGCCGAGCACGCCAAGTTGGTCGGCACCTACGTCGACCCCGACCGTTCCCGCGTCACGGTCGACGTGTGGGCCGCTCAGTGGCTCGCCGGGCAGGTGCACCTCAAGGAATCCACCCGCGTCCGGTACGAGGGGCTCCTGCGCCGCTACGTGCTACCCCGTTGGGGCTCGACGCCCCTCGCCAAGATCGGGCACGCAGACGTCGCTCGGTGGGTGGGTGAGCTGTCGAGCTCGGGCCTGTCGGCGTCGAGTGTGCGGCACGCGCACCGGGTGTTGTCGCTGCTACTGGCGCTCGCGGTGCGCGACGGGCGGCTACCGCGCAACCCAGCGGACGGAGTGCGGCTCCCGCGCGCCTCGACGCCGCCCAAGCGGTTCCTGAGCCACCAGCAGGTCGCTGACCTAGCCGGCGCCGCGGGGGAGTACGGCCTCGCCGTCCGCGTGCTCGCCTACTGCGGGCTGCGCTACGGCGAGC
>JALYQN010000222.1 GCA_030855835.1 Actinomycetota bacterium
CGCTGGCGTTGCACGACGCACAGGTGCGCGGCCAGCTGCGCGTGCACGTCCGGGTCGACGAGCGCAGCGCGGGTTTCGTGGCGCTCGGCCTGGCCCGGGGTTCGCACCGCCCGGTGCCGGTCGTCACCACGTCCGGCTCGGCCGTCGCCCATCTGCACCCGGCGGTGCTGGAGGCCCACCATGCCGGGCTCCCGCTGGTGGTGGTGTCGGCGGACCGGCCGGCCGAGCTGAGGGGCAGTGGCGCCAACCAGACCACCGACCAGGCCGGCCTGTTCGGCGGGGCCGTGCGGCGCAGCGTCGATGTGCCCGCCGAAGTACTCGCCACCGCGGGCGGTGCTGGCCTGGAGCTGGCGGTGCGCGCCTGGCGGGCGCAGGTTGCCAGGCTGCTGCTGGCCGCGACCGGTGCCGACTCCCGCGATCCGGGCCCGGTACAGCTCAACTGCTGCTTCGCCCCGCCGCTGGTTCCCGATGAGGACGACGACGGGTCGGTGCCGCCGGGACGCTCGGACGGACGAGCGTGGACGACGGTGGCCGACGAGCCGCCCGACGGTCTGGCCGGCGCGACGCCGTACGAGCTGGCGATCGGTCCCCGCACCGTGGTAGTCGCCGGTGCCGACGCCGGTCCGCGGACACGGGAGCTGGCCGAGCGGGCCGGGTGGCCGCTGGTCGCCGAGCCCACGTCGGGCGCCCGTACGGGTGACCACGCGCTGCGGTGCGGGTCGATGCTGCTGGCAGACCCGGTGCTGGGCGGTGAGGTGCAGCGGGTTGTGGTCGCGGGGCGCCCTACCGTGTCGCGTCCGGTGACCGCCCTGCTCTCCCGGCCAGACGTCGAGCTCGTCGTGCTTGCCACCAGCCCTCGGTGGGCCGACCCAGGCAACCAGGCGGCAGTCGTGCTGTCGGCTGCCACCGTCACCGACCACGACGACCCGCGGTGGCGGCAGCGGTGGGTCGAAGCCGACGCACGCGCGAGCACGGCGGTCGACGACGTGCTGGCGAGGACGGCTGATCGGCTTGCCGCCGGGAGGCTGCTCGGCGCCGAGGTGGCGCGGGCGGTGAGCGAGGCCGTACCCCCGGGCGGGCTGCTGGTCGTCGGGTCGTCCAGCCCGGTGCGTGACCTCGACCTGGTGGCGCGCCCTTACCCGGTTGGTGAGCGACGGTTCGTGGTTGCGAACCGGGGTCTGTCCGGGATCGACGGCACGGTGTCCACAGCCGTGGGAGCCGCGCTTGGTCGACGCTCCTCTCGAGCCTTCGCGCTGCTCGGTGATCTGACGTTCTGCCATGACCTGGGCGGGCTGCTGCTCGGGCCGGCCGAACCGCGACCGGACCTCACCATCGTGGTCGCAGCCGACGACGGAGGTAGCATCTTCGCCACCCTCGAGCCGGGCGCGAGCCGGTTCGCCGAGGCGTTCGAGCGGTTCTTCGCGACGCCCACCGGCGCCGACCTCGGCGCACTCTGCGAGGCGACCGGCACCCCTCACCTGCGGGTCACCGAGGTCGAGCAGCTGCGGTCCGGGCTGCGGGATCGGCGCAGTGGCATCCGGGTGCTGGAGGCGGTCGTCGACCGGGCCGGGCGTCGCGACTTGGACGACGAGCTGCGCCGCGCGGTGGCGGCGGCTCTGGGTGAGCATCACACGGACGGCTGATACGGGGCTGCCCGAAAGTGCCGGTTTGCGTTGCTGACGGGTGAGGGTTGTCACTTTGTGTAGTTGTCGTGGTTCCCCAGCGTCACTATCGGGGGGACACCGGAATGCGCTGCGGCCAAAGTCGCGGGGCCCGGTTGACGCAGCTGAGCGGACGCGGGAGGGAGCCGTCGGTGGACAGTGCGGAGGATCGCCTGCAAGGCCTCAGCCGGTTCGCCGAGCAGGTCTCGACGAGCGTCTGTGTCGATGATCTGCTCGCCAGGACTGCTGAGTCCGCCCTGTCGGTGGTGGCCTCGGACGCGGTGTCGATCGGGCGGCTCGAGCGCGCGCATGCGCACATCCGGGTGCTGCACAACGCCGGTGAGCTGGCGGACTGGGAGCAGGCGTGGCCGGTGGAGGAGACCTATCCGCTGAGCGACCACCCCCAGTTCATGCAGACGGTCGGCGGCGCACGCCGCTGGTGCGTCAGGTCGGTCGACGACGAGGACACCACCGTGTCCGAGCGCATGCTGCTGGAGTCCGTGGGCAAGCGCCATGCGGCTTCCTTCCAGGTGCTGGTCGCCGACGAGATCTGGGGCGACGTCTACGTGTCCCGAGGTGACGACCGACCATTCGACGAATCCGACGTTGCCGCCGGGTTGACCCTCACCGGGTTGCTGTCGGCCGGCCTGTCGAGGCTCGAACTGCTTACCGAGATGTCCCGACTCGCCTACACCGACGCTCTCACCGGACTCGCCAACCGGCGTGCCGCCGATGACTGGCTCGAGACCCGGCTGGCCGCAGTTGAGCCGTTCCCACCCGTCTCGGTCGTCCTGTGCGACATCAACGGGCTCAAGCCGGTCAACGACGCGTACGGGCACGCCGCCGGAGACGAGCTGATCAAGCTGGTGAGCACCCACCTGATCACTGTCGCCGGCGAGCACCCAGGAACGCTGGTGGCGCGGATCGGCGGCGACGAGTTCGTGGTCCTGCTCGAGGGGCTGCCTCAGGGCGAGGTACAGCTTGTCGTGGAGCGGCTGGCTGCGGCGGACCTGCCGCACGACTCCGGGATCGCGGTTGGAGCGGCCACCACCATGCAGCGACCGGCTGGGGCCGAGAGCAGCAAAACCGCGGCGCGGGCTCTGATGCGTCTGGCCGACGCCGCACAGTACCGGCACAAGCGGACACGACGCCTGTCCACCGACATCATGACCGGGGCCGCGCTGCCGGTCCCGGTGCTCCTGCCGGCGGGGCAGTCCGACCTCACGGACCGGGTGCTCTGCGCGCTGCGGGACGACCCGGACCGCTCGGTCGAGCGCCGCCTGGCACTGGTCGGCGAGGCGGTGTCGATCGCATTCGACGCAGCGTCATGGTGGATCAGCCGTGAAGCCGGCGATGCGGTCGTGGACGTGCTCGGACATATGCTGCGGAGCGATCGGCAGGGCCTGGTCTCCCTCGACCTGGTGTCCGGCCATGAGTTCGACGTCGAGCACTACCCGGCCACCGAGGCGGCCATGGACGGCGGCGGGTATTACGCCAGCCTCACCGAGGGCGACCAGGCCGAGCGCGCGCTGATCGCCCGGATGGGCTATGTCACGGTGCTCGGTGCCGGCGACGTCGACTGCCGAGGGGGTCGCTGGCTGATGGAGATCTTCGGCGACGCCAATACGTCGAGCGGGCTGTTCGCCGCCCTGCCGCTGCTGCGCGCCCTGGCGCACCTGGCCATCACCGGCGCGCGACCCTGACCGCCGCGACCTACCCCGTGGCCAGGGCGTCTCGTACCGGCCGGAACTTGGCGTGCGCCTCGGCGAGCTCGGCGCCGACCTCCGAGCCGGCCACGATGCCGCAGCCGGCGAACAGGCGGACCCGGTCACCGTCCACCCGTCCGCAACGCAGCGCGATGCCCCACTCCCCGTCGCCGGCCGCGTCTACCC
>JALYQN010000234.1 GCA_030855835.1 Actinomycetota bacterium
TGGAGCTGGGCACCCTGCTCAAGGCGATCGACGTGGAGCGCGGCGCCAAGGTGTCGGGCTCGCGGTTCTACTTCCTCACCGGCGTCGGCGCGATGCTCGAGCTCGCGCTGGTGCAGATGGCGATGGAACGGGCGCAGCAGTGGGGCTTCACCCCGATGGTGCCGCCCGCGCTGGTCAAGCCGCGGGCAATGGAGGGAACCGGCTTCCTCGGTCAGGCGGCCGCCGACGTCTATCACCTGGCGACCGACGACCTCTATCTCGTGGGCACGTCCGAGGTGCCGCTCGCGGCCTACCACAGCGACGAGATCCTGGAGGCGGCTGCGCTGCCGCGACGCTACGCCGCGTTCAGCCCGTGCTTTCGCCGCGAGGCCGGCTCTTACGGCAAGGACACCCACGGCATCATCCGGGTGCACTGGTTCGACAAGGTGGAGATGTTCGCCTACACCACGGTGGAGGAGTCGTACGCCGAGCACGAGCGCCTGCTGTCGTACGAGCGTGACTTCCTCACCGCGCTGGAGTTGCCGTTCCGGGTGATCGACGTGGCCGCCGGAGACCTGGGACTGTCGGCGATCCGCAAGTTCGACTGCGAGGCATGGATTCCCACCCAGGGTTGTTACCGCGAGCTGACCTCGACGTCGAACTGCACCCAGTTCCAGGCCAGGCGCCTCGACGTCAGGGTGCGCGGCGCCAGCGGCGGCTCCGGCACTGAGCCGGCCGCGACGCTGAACGGCACGCTGTGCGCCGTGCCGCGCACGATCGTGGCGATCCTGGAGAACCACCAGCAGGCCGACGGGTCGGTGCGTGTGCCGCTGGCGCTGCGGCCGTACCTGCAGGGGCGCGACACGCTGAAGCCGCCCGGGTCCGGCGAGTGAGCGGTCGAACCGACGGCTGGTCTCCCCGCATGGTCGCCCTCGATGTCGACGGCACCGTGCTGGACTGGGTGGACGGCTACGAGGTGATGTCCGCCGCGGTCGTCGAGGCGGTAGGCCGGATACGGGAGGCAGGGGCGTACGCGGTGATCTCCACCGGGCGCTCGGTGCCGGGCGTGCTGGCCGCGGCCGACCTGCTGGGACTTGAGGGCGGGCTGGCGGTGGCCAGCAACGGGGCGGTCATCTTCGACCACCCACCTGTCGAGCTCGTGCACACGGTGACCTTCGATGCGACCGAGGTGGTCGCCGAGCTGCTCGAGCACGTCCCGGACGCCGCGGTGGCGGTGGAGGAGATCGGTGTCGGGTACCGGATCAACAAGGCCTTCCCGGAGGGCGAGATCCAGGGCGAGATGGTGTTGCAGACTGTGAACGAGCTGGTCGCCGAACCGGTGACCAGGGTGATCATCCGCAGCCCGGATGCGTCGGCGGAGGAGTTCGCCGAGCTGGCCGAGCGGCTCGGCCTGCACGGGATCAACTACTACGTGGGCTACACCGCCTGGCTCGACCTGGCACCGCACGGGGTGTCGAAGGCGTCCGGGCTCGAGGTGGTGGCCGACCGCTTGGGTGTCGAGAGGGCCGATGTGCTCGCGATCGGGGACGGCGACAACGATGTGGAGATGCTGCGCTGGGCCGGGCGCGGGGTCGCGATGGGGCAGGCGGCGCTGCACGTGCAGGAGGCCGCCGACGACGTCACCGACACCGTCGAGCGCGACGGCGTCGTGCACGAGCTGGCCCGCTGGTTCTGACCGCGGCCGAGTCAGCCGAGGCCGGTGCCGACCGCCAGTCCGAGCAGGTAAGTGACCGCCGCGGCGCCGTACCCGATCGCGAGCTGCCGCAGCGCCCGCCCCAGCGGAGGACCACCCGACAGCAGGCCGACGACGGTGCCGGTGCTGAGCAGCGCGATGCCCACCAGCACCGCCGCGGTCACCAGCGCCGACACACCGTCCAGGCCGAACAGGTACGGAAGCACCGGGACGAGCGCGCCGCAGGCGAAGAACGCGAAGCTGGACAGGGCCGCCCCGCGCCCGGTCCCGACCAGCTCGTGCTGGCCGCGCTGGGTCTGCTCGGCTCCGGACTCGGGCGCGGACAGGTCCCGGTCGCGCAGCACCGCGGCTGCTCGGGACTCGGCTTCGCCGATCGGCATCCCGCGCGCCCGGTAGACGAGCGTGAGCTCGTTGGCGTTCACGTCCAGGTGCGACAGCGCCGCACCGGCGTGCGGGTCCGGTGTCGAGGCGTCGAGCAGCTCGCGCTGCGAGCGCACCGACACGTACTCACCGGCGCCCATCGACAGCGCACCGGCGAGCACCCCCGCCAACCCGGCCGTCAACACCGTCTGGGTCGACGCGCCGCTCGCCGAGATGCCGAGGACGAGCGCCAGGTTGCTGACCAACCCGTCGTTGGCGCCGAAGACGGCCGCACGGAACGTGCCGGACACCCGGCTTCGACCCCGCTGCGCGAGTGCGCGCACGACCTCACCGTGGATACGCTCATCAGCGGCCATCGCCTCGGTGGCGTGCGCGTCGCGGTCGTACGGGGACCGGGCCTCGGCGCGCTGCATCAGCGCCAGGACGAAGACCCACCCGAACTTCCGGGCAAGCAACCCGAGCAGCCGGGTCCGTGGGTCGCCGTGACCAGGCGTGCCCACCCGGTCGCCGAGCAGCGCCCGCCAGTGAGCCTCGTGCCTGCCCTCCGCCCCGGCCAGGGCGAGCAGGATCTCTCGTTCGTCACCCGTACGGCGAGACGCCAGGTCGCGGTACACCGCGGCCTCGGCTCGCTCGTCGGCAAGGAAGTGCCGCCACCGGCGGACGTCTGCGCGTGTCGGCTCCACTGCCCCTCCACGCTAGACCAACGCCGGGTGTGACCGGCTCCCGTGCCGGCATCCGCAGCGCCACAACGCCGCGGGCTACAGGTACATGCCGCCCGGGCCGGGAGCCTCGCCGTCAGGCGGCTGCTGGCCGGGTCGCATCCCCGGCATCGGCGGATGACCGCCGGGGCCGGGGAGCGCCTTGCGCATCTGCTCCAGCTGGGCACGTGCGGCCATCTGCTGGGCGTAGATGGCGGTCTGGATGCCGTGGAACAGCCCCTCCAGCCAGCCGACCAGCTGCGCCTGGGTGATCCGCAGCTCCCCCTCCGACGGCGTGTCCGAGCTGAACGGCAGGGTGAGCCGCTCCAGCTCCTCGACCAGCTCGGGGGCGAGACCCGCCTCGAGCTCCTTGATAGACGACGCGTGGATGTCGCGCAGCCGCACCCGGCTGGCCTCGTCCAGGGGAGCGGCCCGCACCTCGTCGAGCAGCTGGCGGATCATGCTGCCGATCCGCATCACCTTGGCCGGCTGCTCGACCAGCTCGGTGACCGATCGCTCGGCGTCGTCATCCCCACCCTCGCCCTGCCCGGCCGGCTCCGCCACGGCAGTACCGTCGGGCCCAACCACGATGTAGCGCGCGTCGGTCCGCTCCGGACCGTCGCCGGTGCCGTCGTCGCCATTGCTGTCCGCGGCCGGGTCCCCTCGCTCTTCGCTCATGCTGGCCACCCTACGGACGTCTGCGGCGCGCCGCGGCGCAGCGCGGTCATTTGATGGTGAGCAGCACCTTGCCCACCACCTCGCCGCTGTCCAGCAGCCGGTGCGCTTCGGCCGCCTGGTCCAGCGGCAGTCGCCGGTGCACCACCGGCCGCACCGTGCCGGCCTCCACCAGCGGCCAGACGTGCTCGGCCACAGCGGCCATGATCGCCGCCTTCTCGGCGGCGGGACGGGCTCGCAGCGTGGTCGCCAGGAGGGCGGCCCGCTTGCCCAGCAACCGGCTGAGGTCGATCTCGGCGCTCGTGCCCCCCTGCAGCCCGATCACGACCAACCGACCGGACGTGGCCAGCACCTCGACGTTGCGTGCCAGGTAGGACGCGCCGAGCATGTCGAGCACCACGTCGGCGCCGTGGCCGTCGGTCGCCGTTCGTACCTCCTCGACGAAGTCCTGCTCGCGGTGGTTGACCAGAATGTCCGCGCCGTACGCCGCGCATCGCTCGAGCCGTTCGGAAGAGCCGGCGGTCACCGCGACGCGCGCGCCGACGGCGGCACCCAGCTGGATGGCCATCGTGCCGATGCCGCTGGCACCGCCGTGCACCAGCAGCACCTCGCCGGGCTGCAGACCCGCGAGCATGAAGACGTTGGACCATACGGTCGCCGCCACCTCGACCAGCGCGGCGGCGTCGACCAGGTCGATGCCTGCGGGTGGGCGCACGACCTGGCCCGCGGGCACCGCCACCTGCTCCGCGTACCCGCCGCCGGCAAGCAGCGCGCACGCCGCCTCGCCGACCTGCCATCCGCTCACGTCGGACCCGACACCGGTGACGAGCCCCGAGCACTCGAGCCCGATGACGTCGGACACCCCGGGCGGTGGCGGATAGCGGCCCTCCCGCTGCATCACGTCGGCCCGGTTCACCCCGGCCGCCCGTACCCGCAGGAGCAGGTCGCCGGGGCCCGGCTCGGGGTCGGGCACCTCACCGAGCGCAAGCACCTCCGGGCCGCCGGCGCCGCTGCACACCACTGCGCGCATCAGGCCGCTCCGTCCGGGTCGGGGTCCGGCTCGGGCATCAACGCCAGCACCCGGTCCGCGAGGGGACGCAGGTCGGTGCCTTGGCCACCACGGCCAACGGCCACGCCGATCATGTACGCGGTGACGGGTGCCGCCGGGCGCGCCACCCGGTGCGCCGACTCGCGGGCCACTTCCAGCACCAGCTTCACGTCGACGTCCTCGCTGATCCCCAGGTCGGCCGCCAGGCGCCGTATCCAGGCGTTCAGGGGGGCGGGCTCGCTCACGGTGTCTCCTCGGTGCGCTCGGGGCGGAGGCGGTTGCCGCGCCACAGTCTGACCCCACCGCTGTGGCAGCGCTCCCGCCGGGCGGGCACCATGGCCGCATGAGTGACTCGGCCGGCGGCGGCGCCGGAGTGAGCGTCGCGTTGGTCCAGACCGCCGCAAGCACCGACTCCCGCCAGCAACGCGACGCCGTGACCGCCTGGTGTGACCGGCTGGTCGCGGCCGGCGCGGTCCCCGACCTGGTCGTCTTCCCGGAGGCGGTGATGCACGACTTCGGCGCCACCGACCACGACCTGGCACCGGTCGCCGAGCCTCTCGATGGACCGTTCGTCGAGCTGCTGGCAGCCCAGTCCCGCCGCCTGGGGGCGGTCGTGGTGGCCGGCATGTTCGAGCGCAGCGACGACCCCCGGCGCCCGTACAACAGCCTCGTCGCGGTGGGAGCCGACGCCACCCTGCTCGGGGTGTCGCGCAAGGTGCACCTGTACGACGCGTTCGGCTACCGCGAGTCGGACCGGCTGCTGGCGGGTCCGGTCGAGCCGCTGGCGGTGCCGGTGGGTCCTCTGCGGCTGTGTTTGATGACGTGCTACGACCTGCGC
>JALYQN010000241.1 GCA_030855835.1 Actinomycetota bacterium
CACGCGACGTCGGCTACCACCTGCGGTGCCGGTCGCATGCCCGCCACGGCGTCGACCATGGCTCGGCGCCATCGCCGGTCCTGGCCGAACGACAGCAGCAGCCCGAGCCGGTCGTACCGGCCGGGCAGCCCGTCGAACAGTCCCTGCGCGAAGCGGGTGGAGTCGGTACGGGACCGCGTGACCGCGCGACCTGGCCTGTTCACGGCCGTGATCCGGGCGGAGGTCGCACGGCGCCAACCTAATGTCTGCTGGTCACTCGGGGGGACGGGCCATGAGACATTCCCTCGTGGTGGCGACCGACTGCCTCATCGTCGAGTGGGCCGTGCCCGGTTCCGCTCGACGGGCGCCGGGTTCGAAGGCATGGCACTGGCAGGGCAAGATGTAGGCGACCAGCACCCCATTGACCGGAGGAACAGGCGTGTCCGTACCCACTGTGAAGCTCAACAGCGGCACCGAGATCCCGCAGCTCGGCTTCGGCGTGTTCCAGATCCCGCCCGAAGACACCGCGGCGGCGGTGGCGCACGCCTTCGACGTCGGGTACCGCCACATCGACACCGCCGCGATGTATGACAACGAGGGTCAGGTCGGCCAGGCGATCCGCGACTCCGGGCTGGACCGGGACGAGATCTACGTGACCACCAAGCTGAACAACGACGCCCACGGCCGCGACGAGGCCCTGCGGGCATTCGACGAGAGCCTGCAGCTCCTCGGCCTCGACCACATCGACCTGTACCTGATCCATTGGCCGCTGCCGGAACGTGGTTTGTACGTGCAGACCTGGCAGGCGCTGGAGCACGTCTATCGCGAAGGCCGGGCGAAGGCCGTCGGTGTGTCCAACTTCCAGCCCAACCATCTGCACCGGCTCCGGGACGACGCCGAGGTGGCGCCGGCGGTGAACCAGGTCGAGCTGCACCCCACCTTCACCCAGCACGAGCTGCGCCAGACGCATAAGGAGCTCGGGATCGCGACCGAGGCGTGGGCTCCGCTCGGACAGGGCAGCGAGCTCGACTCCCCGACGGTCACCGAGATCGCCGAGCGGCTCGGGCGTACGCCCGCGCAGGTGGTGCTGCGCTGGCACATCCAGCTGAGCAACATCGTCTTCCCCAAGTCGGTGACCCCGGCGCGTATCGAGGAGAACTTCAACATCTTCGACTTCGAGCTCGAGGACGGTGACATGGGCAGCATCGGCGCGCTCAACGAGGGCAACCGGATGGGCCCCCACCCCGACGACATGAACTGAGGTCGCAGCGGCCCCGCGGGGTGCCCATCAGGTGGCGCTGACGCCGCCGATCCGGTTCTCCCGGAAGACGTCGACGAACAGCTCGTGGTCGGTGCGGGCCTGGTCTGTGTATGCCATCCCGCGCTCGACCAGGTCGGCGATCAGGTCGTCTCGCCGCCCGCTGAGCACCTTGGCGATCGCCTTCTCGGTCTGGAACGTGATCAGGCTCTCGTCGCTGTCCTGGTCGGAGGCGCAGTGCGTCTTGGCTGTCGCCCGGCCAAGGTCGTCCAGCACCGGACCGACCTCGTCCGGCTCGGTCAGGTCGCCCCAGTCCAAGTCGGCCTCGTACGGCGACAGCTCGTCCACCACGAAGCCCACACCGTCGATCGAGCACCACCCGAGCAACGGGTCTGCGTGCACCTGCAGCGCGCGTTGGGACACCACGGTGCGGTGCCCCTCGTGATGGAAGTACTCGTCGGCCTTCGGGTCGCCCCGCACCCGACTGAGCGCCGGCACGTTGCCCTGCTTCATCGACAGCACGATGTCGTTCTCGAGTGCCTGGTCGTGCCCCTCGATCAGCACGTTGTAGGCGGGCAGGCCGGCGCTGCCGATCCCGAAGCCGGACCGTCCCACGACGTCCTTGACGTGGTAGAAGCCGGTGTGGCTGTGGCTGCGCCTGCGGTCCTCGGGCACGGTCTCGAGATACTCCTGGAACGCCTGCATCACCTTGAAGTGCTCCTCGGCGTCCAGACGCCGGATGCCGGTCTTCGCGCTGAACCGGCGGTGGGTGTCGACGACCTGTGTCATGGAGTCGAGGCGACGACTGCGGCTGGACGCCCGCGCCGTCTGCAGGGCGTCGTGCACCGCGCCGTGGGTGTTGTCCAGCCGCAGCGCGAAGTCCTCGTCGTCGTCGCCGTCGACGTAGTGGGCCACCTGGTCGGCGTACGCCTCGAGGTACCTCGTGGCGAGCGCCCGGATCGCCTCGTCGGGAAACGCCTTGGCCCGGAACATCAGCCCGATGCTGGCAACGAAGCGGAGCAGGTCCCAGGTGAACGGGCCCAAGTACGCCTCGTCGAAGTCGTTGACGTCGAAGACCAGCACGCCGTCGGAGTTCATATAGGTGCCGAAGTTCTCCGCGTGCAAGTCGCCGTGGATCCACACCCGCGAGGTCTGTTTGCTGTTCCAGGGGTCGTCCCCGCTGTTCTGGTCGGCGAAGAACAGGCAGGCGCTGCCTCGATAGAAGGCGAACGGATCGGCGGCCATCTTGCGGAACTTCAGCCGGAACGCGTGCGGGTCGGCGGCCATCAGGTCGGAGAACGCGTCCTCGAGCACGTTGACGATGCGCTCGGTCCGCTGCTGGTCCTTGGTTCGTGCCATGCCGCCCAACGTATCCACTTGTCACCGGCACACAGTGCGCTAGCCC
>JALYQN010000315.1 GCA_030855835.1 Actinomycetota bacterium
CTCGAGGACAGCGGGCTCGACGTCGTCCGGACGGCCGGCTTGGCGCTGACCGGGTTGTCCACATGGGACACGGCGAGCATCGAGCAGGCGCTGCGGGCGGCGCTTGTCGAGGGGATGGGGCTCAAGCCGCGCCACGCCTTCGGCCCGGTGCGGGTCGCGGTCACCGGACGCCGGATCTCGCCTCCGCTGTTCGAGTCGCTCGAGCTGCTGGGACGCGACCGCTCGCTTGGTCGGCTCAGCCGTATCGGCTAGGGGTCGGGTAGAGTCCACGTCCGGCTCGCGGCCCGCAAGTGGTCACGGCGCCCCATGGGGTATGGGGTAATTGGCAGCCCGGCTGGTTCTGGTCCAGTTAGTCTAGGTTCGAGTCCTAGTACCCCAGCGATAGCGGTGCGCAGGGTGCCGGTAGCGGCCGGTAGACTCCTCCGCTTCCTGGCCCCGTTGTGTAGCGGCCTAGCACGCCGCCCTCTCAAGGCGGTAGCGCGGGTTCGAATCCCGTCGGGGCTACCAGGCGGCGTCACCCCTCCGACCTGTCGAAACAGGACGGAGGGGCGCTGTCGGCTCCGAAACCCGGGACCTCGGGCCGCACACCGGTCGCGGCCAACAGGATGTTGCGTTTACGTGCGCGTGATTCGGCCTTTGCCTTCGAAGACAGATCCATCGCTACAATCCTGGCCGTGTCCACCCGCCATGATCGACGGTGGTGGAATCGCCCGCTGGCCGCCTCGCGTTGCTGGCTTGCCGGCACACCGTGAGCGGCATGATCGACCGGCTCGTGGTTCTGGGTGCCGCCGGTGATCTCGCCAGCCGACACCTGCTGCCCGCTGTGGCCCACCTCTGGGCGAGCAGCGGCCTGCCACCGACGCTGCACGTGCTGGGCGTCGGACGCGAACGGCTGAGCAGCCAGGACTACCGCGACCTTGCCACCGCTCGGCTCGCTGAGCATGCGGCCGGCGTTGCGCCCTCTGACCGTGCGGCGCTGGTGCAGCGTCTGGACTACCTTCATGCCGATCTGGAACGGCGTACGGACCTGCAGTGGGCGCTTGGTGCAGAGCCAGTCGTCGCCTACCTCGCGCTGCCGCCTGCCGCCTACGCGCCGGCCATCCAGGCGCTTCGGGTCGGCGGCATCGCGCCCCGGAGCCGGATCGTGGTGGAGAAGCCGTTCGGCGAGGATCTCTCGACGGCGCGCGAACTCAGCCGGCTGCTCCACACTGTGTTCGCCGAGCAGGACGTGTTCCGCGTCGACCACTTTCTACACCACCAGACTGTGCAGGACCTGATGGCACTGCGGTTCGCGAGCCCGCTCTTCGAGCCGCTCTGGAATCGGGACCACATGGAGCGCGTGGAGATCACTTGGGAGGAGACGGTCGGTTTGGCCGGGCGTGCCGGGTTCTACGACCGCACCGGCGCCTTGAGGGACATGGTCCAAAGTCACTTGCTGCAGGTGCTCGCGCTGGTGGCGATGGAGGTGCCCGCGAGGCTCGACGAGCGTTGCTTGCGCGGGGAGAAGGTCGCCGTGCTGCGGCGTGTGCACGCCATGACGCGCGACGAAGTCGCCACTTTGACGGCGCGCGGGCGTTACACCGCCGGCATTGTCGAGGGGCGGACGCAGGTTGGCTACCTAGAGGAGGCCGGCGTCGATCCGGTGCGCGGTACCGAGACGTACGCCTGCCTGCGGCTGGCTGTCGACACCCCGCGTTGGCGAGGGGTGCCCTTCGTGCTGCGGACCGGCAAAGCACTCGGCCGGCCACGCCGTCGCATCGCGCTCCACTTCCGAGCGGCGCTCGGGCCTGTCCTCTCGGGTGCCCCCGCTGTGCTGAGCCTCGATATGGCGCCAGATCGGGTGACCCTGGAGGTGGGGGTCACTGGCCCCGCCGGCCTGCCCGAGGTGACGCGTGGGCAACTCGCGCTCCCGCGGCCCCGCCAGCCGTTGCCCGCGTCCGCCCGGCTGCTGCGCGACGTACTGGCAGGCGATCCGACGCTCGCAGTGCGAGACGACGAGGCCGAGCAGTGCTGGCGAATCATCGACGCGGTACGGGCCACATGGCTGGCGGGGGTCCCTGCCCTGCAGGACTACGCTGCCGGGTCTGCTGGACCTGACCTGCCCAGGGGCGCGTGGTGAGTGTCGCGGATGGAACTGTGGACATTGCGGGCTCGTCGACCCGGTTGTGTGCCCCGTCGTCGTTGATCGCGGAGCGGAGATCGCCTGCCGTTGCTGCTCACGGGCGCCTAGGTGCCCGAATGCCCAATGCATCGAGCAGGTGATGTGTCGCATGCGGGCGAGTTTCCGCACCGACCCGAGCGATAGATTGGTGCCGTCGGGCCTTGGCGGCCGGGGGTTCGTCGACGCACTCGCGCAGAAAGCTGCGAAAGTCACTTGCAGTCCGCATCAGGCGGCCCGGCAGCAAAGCCGGATAGTCGTCGACATTCAAGCCTCGGTTGGCGATGTACTCGCTCAGATCGGGGCAGTAGAAACCGATCGGCCGATCCATGACCAAGAAATCCGTCCATACGCTGCTGTAGTCAGTCACCAGCCCGTTGGCTCGGGCCAACACCTGGTACAGGCTCACCTGGGCGTCGAGCATCCCTGCATTGGTGATCTTGTGCAGGCCGGTGGATGCATAATCGTCTGCGTCCAGCTGGTGCGGCTTGACCGCGAGCGTCAGCCCCGCGGCCTGGGCGTACAAAGCCGCCTGCGTGAGGGTGGAGCGGATGGTCGCCGAATGAGAGAGCGGGTGCGCGTCCGCCCAGTTCCGCACGTCTCCCACCCGGTTGCCGCGGTACTGAGTGGTTCGGAAGGTGGGCAACCATAGGATGAACGGTTTTGACAGGTCCAGTCCTAACGCTTGCAGGGCGTCGTTGTCGGCTGGGCGATCGAACTGGTCCACCCGGGGATTGCCTGAGATGAGCACATTGTGTTTGCCGACGCCGAATCCGTCAGCGCGTCGTCGCCCCCATAACTGCGTCCCACTCACCACGAACGTGGACCGGATGGTGGCAAAGCCTGACCGCCTCTTGGGGCCGTCGCCGTGCCACAGATTTACGAATGTCTTGTGCGGAGGAGGGTGGGGTGAGCCATACAGCCCGTGGGTGAAGAATACGTAGCGAGCGGTCACATAGGCCCAGTATGCGCGGACGCTGTTTCTGCGAATGCATCGTACATCTCGAGCGCCAACGGTATCCGAGATCAACCAGGCAAGGGACATTGGATCGCCAGCAACCAACCAGTAGACGGGAAGGCGGCTAGCGAGTCCGCGCACGACCTCGACGCTGTTGCCCTCGTTATCTGGAAACCCCGCGACCACTGCGTGCTGGCGTGCTGGCAGTCTGTTGAGGCAAGTCTGCAAGACAGTGAGTTGCAGAGCCGCCGGCATCATGTGGCCCATCCTCGTCAGGCTTCTGCCGGCGAGACGGCGCGCGATCCGGCCTCGGTACTGCTCGGTCACCGATCGGTACCATCCGCCCACAGCGTTGGTCCTGGGGCGAAGCCGACGCCGGAACCTCATGGCTCACGGCGACCCGCAGGGCTCATGCCGACCCCCGTGTCGCCAGGCAGCCGAGCCTCAAGGGTGCTTTCTGCGTCTAAAGCCCGCGCGCGCGCCTCCAGCAGTGCGAACGCCAACTGCTCGTCACCTGGGAGGGTCACCTTGAGGTTTGCCGGTTCACCGAGGACTGTGCAGACAGGGATGCCGGCTGCCTGGACGATGGCCGTCTCGTCGATGAAGGTCTCCAGTCCCCGGGGATCGTGCACGGCGTACGCCCGCAGCAGTAGCCCCCGCCGAACGCCGTGCGGGGTCTGCGAGCGGTAGAGGTTCGAACGGTCGAGGATCGAGACGATCCGGCCGTTGACCAGCCTGCGCATGCTCTCGGGGACTGCCACTACCGGCACCGCCGCGCCATGCAACTGCGCCGCGTGAGCCACCCTGTCGAACAGCACCGAGGTCACCAGCGGCCGGGCACCGTCGTGAACCAAGACGACCTCGGCGTCCGTACTGCCTACACCTGCGGCCACCGAATCCTGTCGACGAAGCCCTCCCGCCACCACTGTCGCATGATTGGCGCGCAGCCACGGCTCGTCCGATAGAGGCCCGACTCGATCCGGCCGGGAGACGACGATGATTCGTCGAACGGTTGCGGCCGCCCTGGCTGCGCGCACCGTCCATGCCAGCAGCGGCAGTCCGCCGACCTCCATGAGCAGCTTGTCCGATCCCGCCATCCTGCTGCTGGCGCCGGCTGCGAGGATCACTGCGTCGGCGAAGGGTGCATCATCGCGCGGCAACTCGTACTCCCTCCTCAGGCAACTTCATGCAGGTTGCCACATGGGCTGGGATGCAGCGGCCGTTTGACGGTCAGGTCGCAGATGCAGCCACACCTTGCGGGCACCGAACCGGGCCACGAAGCGCTGCTCGCGGGCCAGCGTTCTAACGATGATCTCAGCCTCACGCCGCGCCCGCCTCGACGGCGGCCGAGAGCGGTCGAGCTGCCTGGCGGTCATGTCACAGCCGACGCGGCTGGTGACTGCTCAGTCCCTGAAGCTTCGCGGTCACAGATGGCGTCTGATTCCCGCTAGTGCAGGCTCTTACGGCGCGGCAGGATGGTGCCGTGGACCAGACCAGCGTGGCGGACCCGCAGCGCTGCTACCGCGCGGTGTCCAGCCGGGACCGGCGGTTCGACGGGGTGTTCTACGTAGCGGTCACCTCTACCGGCATCTACTGCCGCCCGAGCTGCCCGGCGCGGACCCCACTGCCTGAGAACACCCGCTTTTACGTCACGGCAGCGGCGGCGCAGGATGCCGGGTTCCGCGCCTGCCGGCGCTGCCGTCCCGAGGCAGTGCCGGGCTCACCGGCCTGGGACGTGAGCGCCGACGTCAGTGGGCGGGCCATGCGCCTCATCAGCGACGGTCTCGTCGACCGCGAGGGGGTGCCAGGCCTCGCATCCAGGCTCGGCTACAGCCAGCGCCAGCTGCACCGGCTGCTGGTGGCGCGACTAGGGGCCGGTCCGCTGGCGCTGGCCCGGGCCCGTCGCGCCCAGACCGCTCGGACCCTCATCACGTCCAGCTCGATGCGACTGTCCGACGTCGCCTTCGCCGCCGGGTTCCGTAGCGTCCGCCAGTTCAACGCCACTATGCAGGAGGTGTACGGGCTGCCCGCCGGCGCGCTACGGCGGCGCACGGCCAAGCTGTTGGGTGACGGGCAGGCGGGGCGGATCGAGCTGCGACTGGCGTGCCGAGGACCGTTCGACGGACGCGCGCTGATGCACTTCCTGCGGCTGCACGCGGCCGACGGGGTCGAGGACGTCGTCGACGGTGCCTACCGGCGGACGCTGCGGCTGCCACACGGCCCGGCGGTCGTGCAGCTGGAGCCCGCGACCGACAACGGGCCGGTGGTTCGGGTCCGGCTGCGGTTGGGCGACCTGCGAGACCTGCCGACGGCGGTGGAG
>JALYQN010000323.1 GCA_030855835.1 Actinomycetota bacterium
ACCCTCGCCGGCCACCCCGACCCGGGTAAGCCGGTCGTGGATCGCGGTGCTGCGCTCGAGCGTACGTACGGTCGCGGCCAGGGTCTCGGCGGTAGCTCGCTGGCTGGCGTGCAGCCGCGCGTTGGCCAGCGCGATGCCGGCCTGCTGGGCCAGACCGCGCAACAGGAACTGCTCGCCCGGCGAGGGCGCCACAGACGCGCTGACCACCAGGTAGCCGAGGTGCCCCTCCATCCCGCGCAGCGGGAACGCCCAGGTCCACCCCCGCCCGTCCGCGGCGACACCGCCCCCGCCGGCGCCAAGTTGGATCAGCTGATCGACGACCTGAGCGAGCCCCACAGCGCCGCGGTCCGGTACGCGGCCGTCATCGTCCCCCCGGCAGTCGTCCAGCGCGACCCAGCCCGCGTCGACGAGGTAGACGCCCTCCAGGCCGCAACGTGCGAGTGAGGGCACCGCGGTGCACGCCAGGTGCAGAATCTGCCGCTCGTCACGGCTCTCGGTCATCAGCATCGACAGCACCAGCAGGGCCTGCATATTCGACAGCTGTTCGCGCAGCTCCTCCTCGCTGGCCCGCGCCCGGTGCGGATGCGCCTCGACGGTGGTCATGGTCGCCGGTCCCGGTCAGCGTCGCGCGGCCAGGAACTCGGCCGGCTCGAGGTAGTAGGGGTTGTCCAGCACCATGCCGCCGACCAGCACCTTGGGGTGGGTCTTGAGGATGTCGACCAGGATGTCACCGTCGAAGCGCTCCAGGTCGTACAGGCAAAGGATCACCTGAGGGTAGCGCGGCAGGAAGTAGTTGAGCTCCGCCTCGTACTCGACGAGCTCCTCGACCCCCGGCATCTGGCGCAGGGCCCAGGTCATCTCACCGACGGCGCGGGACACGAGATACCCGCTCGCGATCGCCGAACCGACGACGTCGTTCCAGAACGTGAGCATCGCGGCCGGGGAGAAGCTGCCGCCGCGCAGGTACGTGTCCTGTGACATGTGTACGTCCAGCTGGCCGCCTAGCGGCTCGTCCGCCAGCACCTGGTCGGGCAGGGCCGGCACGGCGCCCTGGTCGATCCCATCCAGTACGCATACGCACTTGTCCCCGGAGCGCAGCCCGGCACCAAGGTAGGAGCCGAGGATCCGGTCCCGCTCGCTGCGGCCCCGGTAGAAGCAGCAGACGTGGTCGCCAACGTCGAGCGACAGGCCCGGGATCCCGAGCTCAATGCTGTCGCTCATCCGGCCGCCCCTTCCGCGTCGAAAGAGCATAAGCCGTTTCGGCGGGCGCGGCCTCAGCATCTTTCGGCTCCGGGCGCCACCGGCCTCGTTCGTGATGCCGGTGAGCGTGGACACGTCGCCGGGCCGCCGCGTCTGCACGTCCGCGCGTTCGGGGCGCTCCCGGCGTGAATCGCTTTGCATTGGTCGAGACAGGGCGCTTAGCGTCGCAGCATGCCCCCTCACGTCGACGCGCTGTGCTTCGACGCGCACGATCCGCTGCGCCAAGCGCGCTTCTGGGCTGGCGTCCTGGGCTGGGAGTTCGGGAACCGGGCCCTCGACGACATCACACTCCTGCCAAGCGACGACACCGGGTTCCGGATCCGATTTCTTCCGACCCAGCAGCAGAAGGTCGGCCCGAACCAGATGCACTTCGACCTGACGAGCACGTCGCACGATGACCAGCAGCAGACAGTTGCGAGGTCCCTCGGACTCGGTGCCCAGCACATCGACATCGGGCAACGCCCGGAAGAGGGTCATGTCGTACTCGCCGACCCCGAAGGAAACGAGTTCTGCGTCATCGAGCCGGGGAACAACTTCCTCGCTGACTGCGGGTTCGTCGGAGCGCTTGCGTGCGACGGCTCGCAGGCGGTTGGGTACTTCTGGAGTGAAGCGCTCGGCTGGCCCTTGGTCTGGGACCAGGACCAGGAGACCGCGATCCGCTCTCCGCGTGGCGGTCCGAAGATCACCTGGGGCGGTCCGCCACTGATGGCGAAGTCCGGGAAGAACCGGATGCATCTCGACCTCGCTCCCCCTGTCCAAGGTGATCAGCAAGCGGAGGTCGACCGTCTCATCTCCCTCGGGGCGTCTTGTATCGACATCGGTCAAGGCGATGTCAGCCAGGTGGTCATGGCCGATCCCGATGGCCATGAGTTCTGCGTGCTGACCCCCCGATAGGCCGGGCCGCGCAGACTCATCGGCAAGCTGGCCCTAAGAGGTGGCCCGAACCACGTCGTGAGGGCGTCGGTGAGTCCCGTCTGTGTTCCGTCGTCTACCCACGCCACGTGGCCGTCGGGTCGGGATCAACACGGTTGTGGGACCGGCGACGGCTCCAAGGACGGGAAGGTCCCACGACCCCGTGTACTCGGACCGATGTGCTGCACGCGGTCCTTCCACGGTGTGATGTCGATGCTGCCTGGCCCACCGAGGTCGAGCAGCACCGGCTTGACCTGGTGCAGCAACCCGAACACCCGCAACGGGCCGTCGGGGGTCACGACGTCGAGGCCGGAGATGAGTCCGACGAAATGCTGGCGAGGTTCGTCCATGGCCAGTAGCTCCGCGATGGCGTCTGTCAGCGCCTCCATCCGTACGTCGCCTCGCTGGACGACGGACTGCGCCATCGTGTGCTTGAGTGCACGGGCCCCGGCCGGATGTCGTTCGGCGCGGTAGGTGTCCAGGAGGGACTCAGGCGAGCTGCCCCCTCGATCACCTGGGCGAGCTTCCAGCCGAGGTTCACGGCGTCGTGGATGCCGAGGCCGATCCATGCCCGCCGGACGGGGAGTGGATGTGCGCGGCGTCCCCGGCGAGCAACACCCGCCCATCGCGGTAGGCCGGACGTGTGGTCCTGGCTGAACCCGATGACCTCGCTGCCGAGATGGACAGGCACGCCGAGCTCGTGGACCCAGCCGGCGAGGATCCGCTCGATGTGGTTCTGCCACAGCCCGAGCGAGTACGGATGCCGGGTCGGCAAGTCACTAACGCCCAGCATCGTGCTCGCGAAGCCCACCGACTGCGCGATCTGCCCCTCGGCGCGCAAGCGGTCGGCGATGCCTGTTCGGTGGCCCTGAGCAGTGCCGGGGCTCAGCTGGCGTTGGGTTCGAGTGAGATCACGCGCGATCGGCTCAGGCGCAGGGGAACCATTGGGCGGCGGCATTGGAGCGAGCACGCTGTTCGATGAAGCGGCTGCGTACTTCGGCGATCGCGTCGCTCAGCGGAAAGATGTCGCGGGTGACGAGCTGGTCGTCGTGGTCGGCACTGACAGGGTGCCAGTAGACGCCGTCGGCGGTGATGGTGACCTCCGGAATGAGCGCCTCGAGGGTCAGCTCGATGCCATGGTCGGCCACGCCGCGATGCGCGAGCGCGCGGATGACCTGGTCCCCGGGGGCGATGCCGAGTGTGTCGAGGAAGCGATGGAACGGTTCCAGCTCGTGTGTCTGCTCGTAGGGCAAGGTGGCGGCGACCCGGACCCTGAACCCGTTGTCTTGAGCGGTGCGGATGCCGGCAACGGCGCGATCCCAAGAGCCGCGGCCGCGGTGCTCGTCGTGCAGGGCCGGGGTGGCGGAGTCGAGACTGATCTGCAGAGCCAGGCGGGTCCGGTCCATCCGCAGCAGCGCATCCAGCCGGCGGCCGCGAAAGAGCATCCCGTTCGTCAACAGGGTGGTTGGCAGCACCGCGGTGCAGGCGGCGACGAGGTCATCGATGTCGGGGAGCAGGAACGGCTCTCCACCGGTGAGGATGAGCTCGGAGACGTCCGCCTGGCCGGCCTCGGCCGCAAGTCGGCGCACCCGATCGAGGCCGAGCGCACGCCTGGGGGTCTGGGGTGAGGAGCGTGCACAGCAGTAGTCGCAGGCCAGGTTGCAGTCGAAGTTGGTGTACATCCACAGTCGGGTGCCCGGGACCAGGTCCGGCGCGAGGTCGGCGATCGGGTCGGGGCTACGCCCTCGTCGTACGGTGGCGACCCGGTCGCGCACCTCGACCAACTCGTTCCCGGTGCGGGCGCACCAGTCGGCCACCGTCGCGGTGAGCCGGTCGGTGCCTCCCTCGCCCAGTGGCACCGTCACCGTGCCGTGCTGCGCGGTGGCACCGACCCTCTCGACCAGGTCCAGCACCAGACCGGGGTTCACCATCGCGGCGAGATCCCCTGCTCCTTCACCGCGTCGAACAATGACGTGTAGCCATCCAGGACGGGCGGCACCCAGCGTCGCAGTCCCTCCATCTCCAGGATGGGACGGTGCTCGGGGTTGTCCCAGTCCATGGCAAAGAGCAGATCCAGCCACGGCGCGGTGCGCTCCTCCGACACCGCCGGCAGGACAGTGAAGTTGCAGTGGCTGTAGGTCGGCGACGACCAAACCGCCTCGAAGGTCCCTGGCATCAGCTCCTCCCGCCCGATCGACTCCCACGTGTTGATGCCGAGAGCGGCCGCGTCCGCACGGTCGTCGAGCACCATGCGCAGCGCATCCAACTCGCTGCGGCCGGTGTCGCCGTGCTTGCCCACGTCGCTGTCAATGCGCACCAGATCCACCGCGTCGGCTCCCGGTCCGGAGTGGTCCAGGTAGTACACCGGCAAGATCGCCGCCTGCGCAGAGTCCCTCGATCCCAGAGCCAGCCGCCTGCCCTTCAGGCTGTCGAGCCCCTCGAGGTTGCTGCCCGACCGGGCGACGACGACCGTCTGGAACACGGCGTCGGTGTCGCGCATGGCCAGCGCCCGGCAGTTCCCGTCAGTCTGGGCCACCGTGCGGACCCAGGCCAGGTTCGTGTTCCAGGCCACGTCGATCGCCCCGTCGAGCAGCGCGTCGACCTGGCGCCCGTAGTTGGAGAACAACACGAAGTCCATCTCAGCCACCGTGGCCGCGAAGTAGTCGCGGATGCCCTCCCAGATGGTCACCACGTTCGGGGTGTAGGCGACCGCGCCCACCATCAGCGGCTTACTCACGTCCGAAGTCTCCTCGTCTCAGGCCTCATCAGAACAGGGGCTGGTTGGTGATCGCCTTGCCGTAGAAGTCGTACAGCACGTCCGCAGTGGGCGCCATCACCGAGCCCGCACGAGCGTCACGGAAGTACCTGTCGACCTGCAGGTGCTCGGAGAACGCGGCGCCGCCACAAACCCGCATCGCGGAGTCAGTGATCCGCAGAGCCGCGTCGTTGGCGGCTGCCTTGACGCCCAGCACGTGCAGCACGGTGTCGTCGGCCGGTTCAGCCAGGCGGCCGGCGGACCGATCGAGGTACGAACGGGTGCAGGCCAGGTCGATGGACATCTTCGCCAGCTGGGCCCGGATCGTGGGCAGCGCTGACAGGCTCTGGTCGAGATGCTCCAGCTTCGCCGCGCTGGTGTGTCGGACGGCCGCGTCGACGGCCGCCTGGCACAGCCCGATCGACACCCCCGCGTTGCCGAGATTGAACCAGGGCATCACCGTTTGCAGCATCAGCTCGAACCCGTCGCCGGCCGCACCCATCCGGTAGCTCTCGGGCACCGCGACGTCGAAGGTCATCGGGTTGGACGCGTTCCCGCGCAACCCCATCCCTCGCCAGTCACCGGACACCGCGACCCCCGGCGCGTCCGCTGGAACGGCGAAGACGTCGACCGTGTCAGCGTCCGCGTTCAGCGTCGACACGACGTAGGTGTCCGCATGCCCGGCTGAGGTGACCCAGCTCTTGCGGGCGTCGAGCCGTACGCCGTCGCCGTCCTGGCTCGACTTGGACACCGGTGCCCAAAAGTGCGACCGCGAGCCGGCCTCGGAGAAGGCCAGCGACGCCAGGCTCTTGCCGCTCGCCAGCGCCGGCAGCAGGTCCGGAAGTCCGGGCGGTGGAGTGGCCGCGACCGCCATGGAAGCGCTCACGTGCATCAGGTAGATCATCGCGGTCGACCCGCAGGCGCCGGCCAGCGAACTGATCGTCTCGACCATCTCGTGCGGACCGGCGCCCAGCCCACCCACCTCGTCCGGCAATGTCAGTCCGAGCAGTCCCGATCCCCGTAACGCTTCTACCGACTCCGCCGGGAACCTCGCGTCGGTGTCCACCTGTCGGGCGGAGTCCCGGGCGACGGTCAGTACTGGGTCAAGTCGCTCGTGCAGATCCATGCGTGGCTGTCCCTTCTTTTCGTGACGACGAGGTGAGCGTGCCGGCGGTCGCGCCGGCAACCACGGCGGCGCAGAGGAAGAACGCCGCAGAGGTGTTGGAGCCTCCGAGCCAGACGTCGGTACGGGTCAACTGAACGTACACGCTCAACGCCGCAAGGACCGCGAGCCCCGATGCTGCCAGGGCGAACTCCCGGCGGTGCATCGTCGCCGCCACGAGCATGAGCGCTGCCACCACGACGAGCACCATGGCGCCCAGCAGGTTGTAGCTGCCCAGCGACACCGACAGGCCCGGGCCTCCGAGCTGTTCACCGG
>JALYQN010000331.1 GCA_030855835.1 Actinomycetota bacterium
AACGCCGTCTGCAGCGACTGGTGCGCGGTGGCCGACGACGGGCCGGTGCCCGGGGCGCCGGTTCTGCGCGGGCGCCGCTTGGCCTCGGTGGTGCGCGGACCGTAGCCGACCAGTACCGAGGTCCGGCCGCCCGGTGCGGGCCCTCCGATGAGACCGGGCTCTACCGCGGCCTCCGGCGCCGGTGACTCGACCGCCGGTGACTCGACCGCCGGTGACTCGACCGCCGGTGACTCGTCCGCCGCTGGCGCGGGTCCGACCTCGCCGGCCGTCCGGGGCTCGCTGGACACGGCGATGATCGGTGTCCCGACCGCGACCGTCTCACCCTCGCCCACCAGCAGGTCGGCCACGGTGCCGGCGTACGGCGAGGGCAGCTCGACCAGCGACTTGGCGGTCTCGATCTGCACCACGATGTCGTTGACCCGCACGGTGTCGCCCGGCTTGACCCGCCAGCTGATGATCTCGGCCTCGGTGAGGCCCTCCCCGACGTCGGGGAGCTTGAACTGCCTGGTGTCTGACATGGGGCGGGCTCCTCAGAAAGCCAGCGAGCGGTCGACGGCGTCGAGCACCCGGTCGAGATCGGGGAGGTACTCCTCCTCGATCCGCGACGGCGGGTAGGGGGTGTCGAATCCGCCGACGCGCAGCACGGGCGCCTCCAACGAGTGGAAGGCCTGCTCGGTGATCCTGGCTGCCAGCTCGGCGCCCATGCCGAGGTTGACGACGGCCTCGTGGACCACGACCGCACGGCCGGTCTTGCGCACCGACTGGAGCACCGGGCCCATGTCCAGCGGTGACAGCGTCCGCAAATCGATGACCTCGATGCTGGTCTGCTCCTCGGTCGCCGCGATCGCCGCTTCGAGGGCGGTCTTGACCATCGGCCCGTACGCCAGCACGGTCACGTCACTGCCTTGCCGGACGACTCGCGACGAGTGCAGCGGCGTCGGCGTTGCGGACAGGTCGACGTCGGCCTTCTCCCAGTAGCGGCGCTTGGGCTCGAAGAACACCACCGGGTCGTCAGAGTCGATCGACTGCCTGATCATCCAGTACGCGTCGGCCGGGTTGGAGCAGGCGACAACCTTGAGCCCGGCGGTGTGCGCGAACTGCGCCTCCGGGCTCTCACTGTGATGCTCGACCGCCCCGATCCCGCCACCGAAGGGGATCCGGATGACTATCGGCATCGGCAGCTTGCCGAGGCTGCGGAAACGCATCTTCGCCACCTGGCTGACGATCTGGTCGTAGGCGGGGTAGACGAAGCCGTCGAACTGGATCTCGCACACCGGCCGGTAGCCGCGCAGGGCGAGGCCGACCGCGGTGCCGATGATGGCGGACTCGGCGAGGGGGGTGTCGATGACCCGGTCCTCACCGAAGTCCTTCTGCAGGCCGTCGGTGACCCGGAACACTCCCCCGAGCTTGCCGACGTCCTCGCCCATTACCAACACCTTGGGGTCGCTCTCCATCGCTACCCGCATGCCGTTGGTGAGCGCCTTGGCCAGCGTCAGCACCGTCATGGCGCGGCTCCCTCAGGACTTGCGTCGAATGACGCGAGATAGCGGGCGCACTCCTGCTGCTGGTCGGCCAGCTCCTCGGTCTGCTCCCCGTAGACCTGGTCGAAGATGTCGAGCAGGTTCGGGTCCGGCAGCGCCAGACACCCCGCGCGCAGGTCCTCGGCAGTCTGGTCCGCCTCCGACTCCAGACCAGTGAGGAACGCCTCGTCGGCCAAGCCGCCGCGGACCAGGTAGGCCCGCACCCGGGCGATCGGGTCCTTGAGCTTCCAGTGCTCCAGCTCGTCGTTCAGCTGGTACCGCGTCGGGTCGTCTGAGGTGGTGTGCGCCCCCATCCGGTAGGTGTAGCCCTCGATCAGGGTCGGACCGCCGCCGTCCCGGGCGCGCTGCAGCGCAGCAGTCGTCACCGCGTGGCAGGCCAGCACGTCGTTGCCGTCTACCCGTACGCCGGGGAAGCCGAACCCCATCGCCCGCTGGTAGAGGGGGATGCGGCTCTGCCGTTCGATCGGCTCGGAGATGGCCCACTGGTTGTTCTGGCAGAAGAAGACCACGGGCGCGTTGAGCACGCTGGCCCAGATGAACGCCTCGTTGACGTCACCCTGGCTGGTGGCCCCGTCGCCGAAGTACGCGATGACGCCGGCGTCGCGGTCGGGGTCGCCGGTGCCGACGACGCCGTCGCGCTGCAGGCCCATGGCGTAGCCGGTCGCGTGCAGCGTCTGTGCGCCGATCACGATCGTGTACAGGCCGAACCCGATCTCGCGGGGGTCCCAGCCGCCTTGGTCGACACCGCGGAACAAGCCGAGCAGCCGCAGCGGATCGACCCCACGGCACCAGGCGACGCCGTGCTCACGGTAGGTCGGGAACACGAAGTCCTGTCGACGCAGCGCCCGGCCCGAGCCGACCTGGCACGCCTCCTGACCGAGGTTCGAGGCCCAGATGCCCAGCTCACCCTGCCGTTGCAGCGCGGTCGCCTCGGCATCGATGCGCCTGGTCAGCACCATGTCGCGGTACAGACCCTTGACCTGCTCGTCGTCGAGATCGCACCGGTAGTCGGGGTGCTCACGGCGCTCACCCTCCGGCGTGAGCATCTGGACCAGCTCGCCGGAGACGTCGCGCAGCGAGCCCGTTCCCGGGCCGAACGAGTCTGTGTAGGTGCCGCTCACCTGCGCTCCTTCGGGTCGCACGACGCCCAGGCAGGCTACTCCGAGTTGTCACCGCCAGGTGGCGGCGACCTGCAGGAAGGCGTCGTTGGCGGCCGGCTCGCCGACGGTGACGCGGACGCCGTAGCCGGCGAACGGGCGGACTGCCACCCCCGCCTCGTCCGCAG
>JALYQN010000376.1 GCA_030855835.1 Actinomycetota bacterium
CTCCACCACCGCGGCCACCTCGGCTGCCTCGGCCAGGACGACCTGCACCTCGTCACCAACGGTGCGCTCGGCGCGCAGCACCGGGCGGATGTCTGCAGCGGTCTCGAGCGCCCGCAGCAGGTGGGGAACGCGATCCCCACCCCGCCCACTGGCGTGCTGGTCGATCGTCAGCACGTACACCGGCACCTTCCCTCAAGCGGGAGACCTTGACTCTGGGCAATCAAGGAAAGGAACTTGAGCCTAGGGGTCGGATATGCTGACCCACACCAAGTCGACCGTCGTGATCATGCGCCCACCGTGGCCGCAGCGGCTGTGCCGGTCAATCCCGAGGAAGCCCTGCCGCCTTGCCCCTGCCTGCATACCTGTCTGCTGCCCCGACGGTCGATGCCGTCCGCCGGCAGCTCGGCGCTGCGATCTTCGCTCGCGTGGCCGGTGCGGACGGCCCCGCCAACCGGGATCGCATCCACCTGTCTGAGGGCCCTCGGTGGTTCGACGAGGGGGCACCGATCAGGCAGGTGCACGGTGACGCGTCGATGTTCGTCGGCGGGCTGCGTGCACTGCTGCTGCAGTCACTGCACCCGCTGGCGATGGCTGGTGTCGCCGGCCACTCCGGGTATCAGGGCGACCCGTGGGGACGGCTGCAACGCACCAGCACGTTCCTGGCCACCACCACCTTCGGCACCGCGGCGGACGCCGACCGCGCGGTCGCCCGGGTGCGAGCCGTGCACGGGCGGGTTCGGGGCAAGGCGGCCGACGGCCGGGCCTACTCCGCGAGAGACCCGCACCTGCTGCGGTGGGTGCACGTGGTCGAGGTCGACAGCTTCCTTGCGGCCCACCAGCTGTACGGGGCTGAACGGCTGGACCAGCGGGGTCGGGACCGCTACGTCGCTGAGACCGCCCGGGTGGCCACCGCGCTCGGCGTCGTCGACCCTCCGCTGGACGAGGCGCAGCTGGCCGCCGACCTTTCCCGCTACCGACCGGAGCTGCGCAGCACCCCCGAGGCACGGGCGGCAGCCAGGTTCATGCTGCTGCACCCCCCGGTGCCCCTCGCTGCCCGGTTCGGGTACGCGGTGCTGTCGGCCGCCGCGGTCGCGCTGCTCCCGCGGTGGGCACGGCTGCCGTTGCGGCTGCCGTACCTGCCGCTCGCCGAGGCGACGCTCATCCGGGGGGCGGGGCACGGCCTCACCGCCGGGATCCGCTGGGTCATGTCGCCGCCACCGGTCGCCGATCCGGTCCCTGCACCACGTTGACCAGCGGCTCGCCCGTCGCGAACCGGGTGAACTGGGTGCGCAGCAGAGCCTGCAGCCGTGGAGCCATGGCCGTCGACGCCCCGCCGACGTGCGGACTCACCAGCACGCCAGGCGAGCGCCAGAGCGGGTGGTTGGCCGGCAGCGGTTCGGGGTCGGTGACGTCAACGGCGGCGAGCAGCCGGCCCGAACCGGTCTCCGCCAGCAGGGCATCGGTGTCGACCACCGGACCGCGACTCACGTTCACCAGCACCGCACCGTCCTTCATCGCGGCCAGGAACGCGGCGCCGGCCAGCCCACGGGTCGCGTCGCTGAGCGGCACCAGCAGCACCACCGCGTCCGCCTGCGGCAACAGCCACGCCAGGTCGTCGAGCCCGTGCACGTCGTTGCCGCGACTGTCATGGCGCGGCTGCCGCGCGACCCGCAGCACGTCGCACTCGAACCCGTCGAGCCGGCGTTCGAGCGCCTCGCCGATACTGCCATGCCCGATCAGCAGCACGGTGCGGTCGGCCAGCGCAGGACGCACGCTGTACGCCCACCGCCCGTCGTCCTGCGCCCGGACGAACTCGGGGAGTCCACGCAGGGTCGCCAGCAGCAGCGTCATGGCGAGCTCCGCGGTCGAGGCGTCGTGCACCCCGCGGGCATTGCAGAGGGTGACGCCGTCGGGTACGTGCCTGACAACCGCGTCGACACCTGCGAGCTGGGCCTGTACGACCTGCAGCGACGTCATCGCTGGCAGCACGCTCGCCAGGTCGACCGGGGTATCGTACGCGGGCACGTAGAAGGCCACGTCGGCGATCTCGCCGAGCCGGTCAGCATCGTCGACTCCTGGGTCGACCCGCTCGACCCGCAGCCCGTCCGGCGGGACGCCGAGACCAGCCGGGTCCAGGGGCGTCCAGACCAGCCGCTGCTTGCTCACGCCGCTCCCAAGGTCGATCGTCGGGCCTCATGGTCCCAGCCCGCCAGGAAGCGGGCGACCGCTTGCTCGCCGGCCAGTAGCGGGCTGGCGTCGCCGTGGTCGCACAGATCGCCGGATGTCCTCACGCCGTGGGCGGGCAGCGCGACCGCGGCCGACGCGAGCGCGATCCCCTTGACCCCGCTGCCCTCGAGCACGGGGTCGGCTTGCCGCCCATGAGTTGCCGCGCCGCTCATGGCGGTGACCATAGCCAGTCCCGGCACCATGCAGGATGGGGCGATGAGGAGACCCCTGCTGCCACTGGTCTTCACCCTGGCGATCGTCGCGCTGCCGCTTGCCAGCTGCGCCGACGACGCCGGACCCGGTTCCAGCCAGCCGGCCACCGACGACAGCACCAGCCCGACCCCACCAGACGGCAGGCCCAGCAACGGCAGCGCTCCGAACACCCCGCCGAGCACCAGCAAGCCAGCCACGCCGCAGGCGGCCGGCACGATCGCGGACGGGCTGACCACCCCCTGGG
>JALYQN010000379.1 GCA_030855835.1 Actinomycetota bacterium
GCCCTCGACCGACCACCTCGGCTGGACCTACGACGCACCTGCCGGTGTGACCGTGTCCGACCTGACCACCGCCGAGGCGGTCGCGCTCGGCGGTGTCGCCCCCGTCGACCGCCCGGCTGCTCTCGCCGTCGAGCACGCCGGAGGAGCGGTGCTGGTCGACGTCGCGGCCGACACCCTGCTCGAGCGACCGCTGGTAGTGCACCTGTCCGGTTCGTCGGTCGACGACCAGGTGTGGGGACACGTCGTGGTCCGCGTCGGCGCGGGCGCCGAGGCGACTGTGGTGTTCGAGCACACCGGCTCGGCCCGCTACACCGCGACCACGCAGGTCCTCGTCGGCGACAACGCCCGGCTCGACCTCGCGAGCCTGCAGCTCTGGAAAGACGCCGCGGTGCACGCCGCCCAGGTCGGATTCCGGATCGGGCGCGATGCCCGCGTCCGCTCCTTCCAGGCCAGCCTCGGCGGCGACCTCGTGCGGATGGTCGAGACCGCCGAGTACGACGGCCCCGGCGGTGAGCTGGAGATGTACGGGCTGTATTTCGTCGACGCCGGCCAGCACATCGAGCACCGGCTGTTCGTCGACCACAACGCCCCGCGGACGCAGAGCCTGGTCGACTACCGCGGCGCGCTGCAGGGCCAGGGTGCGCACTCGGTATGGATCGGGGACGTCCTGATCCGCAAGGAGGCCGAGGGCATCAAGACGTACGAGTCGAACCGCAACCTGGTGCTCACCGACGGCTGCCGGGCCGACTCGGTCCCCAACCTGGAGATCGAGACCGGCGAGATCGAGGGCGCGGGTCACGCCAGCACCACTGGGCGCTTCGACGACGAGCAGCTGTTCTACCTCGGCAGCCGCGGCATCCCCGAGGACCTGGCGCG
Source organism: Actinomycetota bacterium (assembly GCA_030855835.1). Taxonomy (GTDB): domain Bacteria; phylum Actinomycetota; class Actinomycetes; order Propionibacteriales; family Nocardioidaceae; genus JACCVL01. The sequence continues at coordinate 877 of JALYQN010000379.1, forward strand.
GCGCCTGGTCGTGCACGGCTTCTTCGCCGACATCATCCGCCGCCTCGGTGTCCCCGAGATCCAGACCCGTCTGCTCGCCGCGGTCGAGACCGAGCTGGCCGCCACGGTGGGGCTGCCACCGGCGGAGAGCCGGGAGGCCGTCGCATGACGTTCACCCGCGCCTGCGCCGTCGCCGACCTGCCTGACGGCAAGCCGCTGGCGGTCGAGGTCGACGACACCGAGATCGCGCTGGTCCGCCATGGCGACGAGGTGTTCGCTATCCGGGACGAGTGCAGCCACGCGGAGATCGCGCTCTCGGAAGGTGACGTCGAGGACTGCACCATCGAGTGCTGGCTGCACGGCTCCCGCTTCGACCTTCGCACCGGCGCGGCGCTCGGCCTGCCGGCCACCGAGCCGGTCGCGGTCTACGCCGTCCACCTCGACGGCGGCGACGTCCTCGTCGAGATCAACCCCTGAGCACCGACCCGACCCCGAACTCCAGGAGCACTGACACCCAGATGGCCACTCTCGACATCCGCGACCTGCACGTGAGCGTCGACACCGAGGACGGTGCGAAGCAGATCCTCAGCGGCGTGGACCTGACGGTCCGGTCGGGGGAGACGCACGCGATCATGGGTCCGAACGGGTCCGGCAAGTCCACGCTGGCGTACTCGATCGCCGGACACCCCAAGTACACCGTCACCAGCGGCTCAGTCACCCTCGACGGCGTCGACGTGCTGGCTATGCGGGTGGACGAGCGGGCGCGTGCCGGGCTGTTTCTCGCCATGCAGTACCCGGTAGAGGTGCCCGGGGTGTCGGTCACCAACTTCCTGCGTACGGCCAAGACCGCCATCAGCGGTGAGGCGCCCAAGCTGCGCACCTGGGTCAAGGATGTCAACGCCTCGATGGACCAGCTCGAGATGGACCGCAGCTTCGCCCAGCGCAACGTCAACGAGGGCTTCTCCGGCGGGGAGAAGAAGCGGCACGAGATCGTGCAGCTCGAGCTGCTCGACCCGCGCTTCGCGATCCTCGACGAGACCGACTCCGGCCTCGACATCGACGCGCTCAAGGTGGTGGCACGCGGGGTGAACCGCTTCCACGACCAGGGGGACAAGGGTGTGCTGCTGATCACCCACTACACCCGGATCCTGCGCTACATCACCCCCGATTTCGTGCACGTCTTCGTCGCCGGCCGGGTGGCCGAGCAGGGTGGGCCCGACCTGGCCGAGCGGCTCGAGTCCGAGGGGTACGACCGGTACGTCAAGGCCGCGCTCTGATGGTTGCGGAACGATGAGCTACGACGTCGAACGGGTCCGCGCCGACTTCCCGATCCTGTCCCGCCGACTCGACGGCGACCAGCCGCTGGTCTACCTCGACAGCGCCAACACCTCGCACAAGCCGCAGGTCGTGCTCGACGCGCTGGACGACTTCTACCGGCTGCACAACTCCAACGTCGGGCGCGCCGTGCACCAGCTGGGTGCCGCGGCGACCGACGCCTACGAGGCCGCGCGTGCGGAGGTGGCGTCGTTCGTGGGCGCGCCGGACCCGGCCGAGATCGTGTTCACCAAGAACGCCACCGAGGCGCTGAACCTCGTCGCCAGCGTCCTCGCGTGGGCCGGCGACGAGCTGCGAGTAGGCGCCGGCGACG
>JALYQN010000436.1 GCA_030855835.1 Actinomycetota bacterium
CCCCTCCGGCACCTCCTCGCGCGCCCGCTCGTACTCGCCGATCACGGCGAGCAGCTCGTCAAGCCGGGCCAGGTCTCGGCGCGGATCATCGGTGAGCCGGTCGAGCCGCACCAGCACGCCGCGCAGATAGCGAACGAGGTCGGCGAGCCGGTCCCATCCGGCGGCGGACACGAAACCCGCGCCGACAAGGTCGTCGAGCTGCCAGCCGATGTCGTCGCGCACGACTCGCAGCGACGGCCCGGTGAGGTCGGCCAGGCGCACCCGAGCGGTGTGGGTGTCTGCGAGTACTTGCTGCACCATGCCCAAGACGTGCTGGGTGGCGGGCACCAGGTCGGCCCGCACGGCGTCGTGCAGCCGCGCGAACGACGCGGCGTCCCAGGCCGGGCCCCCGTGGCCGGCCACCAGGTGCCCTGTCGCGTTGTCGGCGCAGTCGGCCAGCAGCGCCGGCACCGAGCCGTAGGGGTTGTGCCCGAGCACGAGCTTGGTGCGGTTGTCCAGGCCACGAGCCACCGATGCCACCGGCAAGGGAGCGGTCAGGCGCAGCAGCCGCACCGTGCCGCGCGCCATAGCCAGGTCACGTGTCGCCTCGGACTCGAGCACCCGGACACCGACCGTGTCACCCTCGTCCACCAGCGCCGGATAGCCCGTGACCGGGTGGCCCCCCCGGCTCGTGGTGACGGTACGAGGCAGCGGCTCTGCGAGCTCGAAGCCGCGCATCCCGGAGCGCTCCAGGTCGCCGGCCGCCTCGCTGAGGGCGTCCCGCAACCGGCCTCGCAACTGACCTCGTAGCGCGTCGAGGTCGCTGCCGGTCGCGACCTGGCGCCCGTCGTCGTCGACCACCCGATACTTCAGCCGCAGGTGCTCCGGCAGCCGGGACAGGTCGTAGGCATCGACCGGGACCACGACGCCCGTGCCGCGGCGCAGCTCGTCGGACAGGGCGCCGAGCAGACCGCCGTGCTCGTTGTCCGGCGCGAGGCATGGCAGCACCCTCGCCGCGTGGTCGGGTGCCGGCACCAGCTGGCGACGCAGGGGCTTGGGCAGTGAACGGATGAGCGCCGTGACCAGGTCCTGCCGCAGCCCCGGCACAGCCCAGACGAAGTCGGCCGCGCGTACGTGCGGCAACAGGCTCAGGGGCACATCGACGCTCACGCCGTCGTGGCTCTGGCCGGGCTCGAACGCGTACGACAGCGGCAGGGTTGTGTCGGCGATAGTCCAGGTGTCTGGGTAGGCGCGGGGGTCGACCGCGGCTGCGTCTGCGCGGACGAGCAGGTCCCACTCGAAGCTCAGCAGACTCGGCCGGTGCTGGCGCTCGGTCTTCCACCAGGTGTCGAAATGACGCCCGGACACGACGTGTGCCGGGATGCGCTCGTCGTAGAACGCCACCAGCGTGTCCTCCTCGACGACGATGTCGCGGCGCCGGGTGCGTTCCTCCAGCTCCTCGACCTCGTGCAGCAGGGTCCGGTTGGCGTGCAGGAAGTGGTGACGCGTCTGCCAGTCTCCCTCGACCAGAGCGTGCCGGATGAACAGGTCGCGCGCGGTCGCGGGGTCCACGCGGCCCAGGTTGACGCGCCTGCCGGCGACGATCGGGACGCCGTACAGCGTCACCGTCTCCAGCGCCACGGCGGCGGCGCGGTTTCGCTCCCAGTGCGGCTCGGCGTACGAGCGCTTGACCAGGTGGCCGGCCAGCGGCTCGATCCACGCGGGGTCGATCCGGGCCACCTGTCTTCCCCACAGCCGCGAGGTCTCGACCAGCTCACCGGCCATCACCCAGTCGGGCCTCGCCCTGGCCAGACCGGATCCGGGGAAGATCCCGAACCGCGCGCCTCTCGCGGCGAGGTAGTCGCGCGTCTCCGGCTGGCGCAGACCGACGTGTGAGAGCAGCCCGGCAAGCAGCGCTCGGTGGATGCGGTCGGGGTCGTCGGGGCTGCTCGACATCGTCACGTCGAGGTCGCCCAGCACCCGGCACAGCTGCGCCACCAGGTCCTGCCACTCGCGGACGCGCAGGTAGTGCAGGAACTCCTCGCGGCACATGCGCCGGAACCGGCTGGAACTGAGGTCGCGTTGCTGTGCGCGCAGGTGGCGCCACAGCGCAAGATAGGTCAGCAGGTCTGAGGCCGGGTCCTGGAACCGGGCGTGCGCGGCGTCGGCCTGCTGTCGCTTGTCGGTCGGTCGCTCGCGCGGGTCCTGGATAGCGAGCGCCGCCGCAACCACCACCACCTCGCGCACACAGCCGAGCCGGTCGGCCTCCAGCACCATTCGGCCGAGGCGGGGGTCGAGCGGCAGCCGCGCAAGTCGGCGTCCGATCTGGGTGAGCCGGGCGGCTGGATCGGTCCCGGTGGGGGTGAGCGCACCGAGCTCTTCGAGCAGCTGGACGCCGTCGCGTACGGCCCGCTTGTCAGGAGGGTCGAGGAAGCCGAAGTCCGCGATCTCGCCGAGACCGAGCGAGGCCATCTGCAAGACCACAGAGGCCAGGTTGGTGCGCAGGATCTCCGGGTCGGTGAACCGGGGGCGCGAGTCGTAGTCCTCGCGCGAGTAGAGCCGCAGGCAGATGCCGTCCTCCGTGCGGCCGCAGCGACCGGCGCGCTGGTCGGCAGATGCCTGCGACACAGCCTCGATCGGCAACCGCTGCACCTTCAGCCGCTGGCTGTAGCGGGAGATTCGTGCTGCGCCGGTGTCGACGACGTACCGGATTCCGGGCACGGTCAGCGAGGTCTCGGCGACGTTGGTCGCCAACACCACCCGACGGGTGTCGTGCGGTGCGAACACCCGGTGCTGCTCGGCGGCCGACAGCCGGCCGTACAGCGGGATGATCTCGACCGGGTCGCGCCGCGCCCGAAGGGTGCTGGCTCGGTTGTCCGCCCAGTACTCGCCCAGCGCGTCGGCGGCGTCGCGGATCTCCCGCTCGCCGGACAGGAACACCAGCACGTCGCCCGGCCCCTCGGCGCTGACCTCTCCGACGGCCTCGCACAACGCTTGAACCGGGTCGCGATCAGGGTCTGCGGCCGGGTCTCCGGCCGGCGCCTCGGGGTCGACAACGGGTCGGTAGCGCATCTCGATCGGGTACGTCCGCCCAGAGACCTCCAGCACCGGTGCGCCGCCGAAGTGTTCGGCGAAGCGGTCTGGGTCGATGGTCGCCGAGCAAATGGCGACCTTCAGGTCCGGGCGCCGGGGGAGCAGTGCGCGCAGGTACCCGAGCAGGAAGTCGATGTTGAGGCTCCGCTCATGGGCCTCGTCGATGACGATGGCGTCGTACCCCAGCAGCAGGGGGTCGCGCCTGATCTCGGCTACCAGGATTCCGTCGGTCATCAGCTTGACGAGGCTGTCGTCTCCGACCTGATCGGTGAACCGCACCGCGTAACCGACCTGCTTGCCGACGTCGGTGCGCATCTCTTCGGCCAGCCGTTCGGCCACGCTGCGCGCGGCGATCCGCCGCGGCTGGGTGTGCCCGATCCAGCCGCGCCGGCCGCAGCCGACCTCTAGGAGCAGCTTCGGCAGCTGGGTGGTCTTGCCGGAGCCGGTTTCGCCTGCGAGCACGACCACCGCGTTGCTACGCAGAGCGTCGAGGATCTCGTCGCGGGCCTGGCTGATCGGCAGCTCGTGCGGGTAGACCAGATGCGGCTGGGTTGAGGCACGCTGGTCGGCGCGTCGCTCGGCTGCCTCGACGTCCAGCCCGAGCTGCCGCAGCACGGTCGCGCGCTTGCGCGGATCACGCTGCCCACGTACGGACTCGAGCCGCCGGCCGAGCCGGTGTGCATCTGTCAGCGACAGGGAAGCGAGACGGTCGAGCAGGTCGCGCTGCTGGCGCGGGGGGACCGGGGCTGCCCGCGTCGGGTCGGACATCGACTATCGAGGAGGCGGGGCCGACGATGAGTCAGACCCGTTGTCAGAGCGGCGGAGTTGTCTCATCGTCACGGTCCAGCTCGTTGACCGAAGGTGAAGCCGCCCGGCCGGCCGTTGCGGTCGGCGACCAGCCCGGCAAGGGTCGACAGGGCGATCTCGGCGGGCGTACGCGAGCCGATGTCGAGCCCGACCGGTCGGTGCACCCGGGAGATGTCGTGGTCCGAGACACCCAGGTCACGCAGTGCCGGCACGTGCGGCGCCGGATGCCGCGGGCTGCCCATCACCCCAACCCACCGGGCCGAGGTGCCCAGCGCGTCGCGCAGCACCGTACCCAGCTCGGGTCGGTCATGATCGCTGACCACGACGTCAGAACCGTCCACGTCTCGCGCATCCTCCATCACTTCGGCGCAGGCGGCGCGCAGTCGGTCGTCGACCCGTCGTGGCTCGGGTTCGACCAGCACGCACCGCCAACCCAGATGGTGCGCGAAGTGCACCAGGTGCTCGGCCACCGCAGACGCGAACACCACCGCGAGAGCGGGGGTCTGCCCGTCGACCGCTCCGTGTCCGTGGGCGAGTTCGCATGCAGGGTCGTGAGCCATGCGGCTGATTCTGCCCCGGCCGACGCCGGCAGCGGGCCCGGCGGTGCTTGTTAACGTGCCCGGCACCGCAGCATCATGGCTAGCGCGGCCATGCCCGCCCACCACATTCGCGAAGCGCCACAGGGGAGTCATGTCGGATCAGGGGACGCGGCGTACACAGTCGCTGAGTGACGTCGGTCGACTCGGCTGCGAGGCATCCCGTTGACCGCGGGGGGCCCGAGCGGCACCCCAGAGTCGGTCTGGGACTACCCGCGGCCCCCGCGGGTGGAGCCGTCCAACGAGACGGTCGAGATCGTGCTCGGCGGGCAGGTGGTGGCCCGATCGACCAGCAGCCTGCGAGTGCTGGAGACCAGCCACCCGCCGACCTACTACGTGCCCGCCGCTGACTTCACGGCTGGCACCTTGCAACCCGCGACCGGCGGGTCGTGGTGCGAGTGGAAGGGCATGGCTGCCTACTACGACCTGGTGAGCGGCGAGACCCGCGCCGCGGCCGCCGGCTGGACCTACCCTCGGCCGACCCATGGCTTCGAGATGCTGCGGGACACAGTCGCCGTCTATCCGGGCCGGGTCGACCGGTGCGCTGTGGACGACGAGGTCGTACGGCCGCAGGCGGGCGGGTTCTACGGCGGATGGATCACCGACCGGGTCACCGGACCGTTCAAGGGGGAGCCCGGCACCCGCGGGTGGTGAGACCGCGATCCGTGTAGGCCACGCTCCGGATTCATCTGGTTACCCTTAGTGGTGTTGGGTGTTGGTCACCCTTCGGTCGCAGAACCGCGCCCAACCCACGGGTAATCTGACCGGCCATGGTCCTGCGCGCGTACGGGTTCGCGGTCGTGCTGGCCCTCGGGCTGGCCACCGCGGCGTACGTCGTGGCCGAGGTGCATCACCTGCCGCTGCGCGACCCCGACGGTGGCATCGGGCCGGCGTACGTCTGGCTGCCGACGGTGATCGCCCTTGCGATCGTCATCGACGTGCTGCCGCGGACGGTGCGGCGAGCCTGGTCCGCCGGCGGTCTGCGCAATGCCTTGGTGGCGGTGTGGCGGGAGCGGTGGCCGGTCCGCCAGCTCCAGCTGGTGCTCGTCGGCCTCGGCAGCTGGTACCTCACCTATGCAGCCTTCCGGAACCTCAAGAGCTTCCTGCCCTTCGTACGCGACGGCGTCGACGACGCCGCGGTGGCCAGCGCCGACCGCGTGCTGGCATTCGGGCGCGACCCGACCGACGTGCTGCACGACCTGCTCGGCACCGGGGCGGCTGCGCATCTGCTCAGCTTCTTCTATGTGGCGTGGATCGTCTTCGTCCCGCTGACGCTGGCGGTGGCGATGGTGTGGTCGCGCAACATCGCGCTCGGGTCGTGGTACGTCACCGCCATCGCGGTGGATTGGGTGCTCGGCGTGGGGACGTACTACGCGCTGCCGACCCTGGGTCCGATCTACCGTGAGCCGGAGCAGTTCGCGGATCTGCCGCGCACCTGGGTGACGAGCCTGCAGGAGACCATGCACGCCGAGCGACTCGAAGTCATCGCGAACCCGTTCGCAACGAGCTCGGTACAGACCATCGCGGCGTTCGCGTCCCTGCACGTCGGCATTCTCACCTCCGCCTGTCTGGTGGCGCAGCTGGCCGGCCTGCACGCGGCGTGGCGGTGGGCGTTGTGGGCTTTCCTGGCCGTCACCGTGGTGGCCACGGTCTACCTTGGCTGGCACTACCTGATCGACGCCGTAGGCGGCGTGGCCATCGGCGCAGTGGCGGTGTGGCTAAGTGCCGTTGTGACCCGCAACGGGCAGCACGTGCTGCCACGACGCGTCGTCCCTCAGCGGCAGGCCGTCGCGGCCGATAGTTCCTGACGGCCGGACAGCAGCCGATCAGAGGTCAGCCCAACGGCTGACGGCTGCCGTCGGGTTCCCATCGCTCGGCGGTCATGAGGTGGTCCTCGAGATCCGGTACGCCCTCGACTACTCCGACCTCTCGAACGGTCTTCTTGGAGTGGTCGAAGCGGCGGATGCTCAAGAACGTGTCCGGACCGCGCGTGGCGGGGCGGTAGAGCATGGAGCCCGTGCTGCTGGATGCCAACCGGATCCAGTGCTCGTGCTCGCGGACCAGGCTGCGGGTGTCGACAGACAGCACGATGACGGGTTTGCCCTTGTACGCCCGGCGAAGCGTCTCGATGGACTTCTCACTGGGGAAGAAGAAGGCCATCGCGTCAATGAGTCGCAGCCACTTGTCCACGGTCATGTCGTCGGTCAGGGCGGTGGTCAGCTTGGCCACGTGCTGCGGGCCCTGCTCGCGCAGCACCGCCGATCCCTGGTCCGGGTGGTTCAGCGCCACGGCGACCGGGCGGTGCGTGCCCGGAGCCGCGACATCCTTGTCGCCGAGCAGATGGGTCAGCTGGGCGGCGCTCAGGAGCCCATGACGCTGGAGACCCGGCCAAGCGTCCGCGTGTGCCAAGTGCCACAGGCGGCGGTACTTGGCAATGAAATCGTAGGTCTCCATGGGTTCATTCTCGCAGGCCGAGCACCGGTTCGTCTGGCAGCCAACCGAACCCACCTCCTTCTGCGATCCTTTGTCGATGCCACCTCCTACCTCGCCGATCAGGCGTCGGCTGGTGGTCCGCGGGGTCGTGCAGGGGGTGTTCTTCCGCGATACGTGCCGACAGGTTGCGACTGCGGCAGGCGCCTCCGGCTCGGTGCGCAACCTCGACGACGGCTCGGTCCAGATCGTGCTGGAGGGGCCCGCTGACGCCGTCGAGCAGGTGGTCGACTGGGCACGGGTCGGCCCGGACGCGGCGCGGGTCGACCAGGTCGAGGTGTACGAGGAACAAGCCCGGGGTGCCGCTGGGTTCAGCATTGCCGGCGAAGGTAGCGACTAGTGATTGTCGTGCTACTTTCAGTGATACCGCGGCGACAGCAACGTTCCGGTCAGGCAACGAGCGCCATCCTGGCGGCTCTGCCGGGGACGGGGCGATCATGGCGAGATCCGACGAGCGGCGACGCCTTCCTGCCGCCGTCGTTGTGCTGCTG
>JALYQN010000465.1 GCA_030855835.1 Actinomycetota bacterium
GTCGAGTGCAGCGACCTCGCCACCGGGCGCGACGTCGACCGCCGCTGAACCGACCGCCTGGAGCGCGCCGGCTGGCATGCTCGTGACCTGGACCCCGTCGTCAGTCTCGGTTGCCGTGCTGGCCGAACGGCTCAGCGGCCCGGCCGATGCCCGGGTGCGAGAAGTCTGCGCGGCCCTCGACGTCGCCGTCGACGGCCGGGGATGGCACGCGGCTCATCCGCAGCAGCAGCGCAGCCGACGGCGTGACCTTGCCCGCGCAGTAGGTCGAGAGCCGCGTACGCGACGTGCCCACCCGCCGGGCGAATGTCTCGCGGGCCAGGCCCGATCTGCGGACGTAGGCGCGCACCGTCGCGGCCACGTCGTCACGCTCGCGACGCTCAGCCTCGGCCCGCGCCCGAGCGATCCGCCGCCGAAGCAGCGACGCCACGTCGGGCTCGTCGGCGTAGCCGAGGTAGTCCTCGACCTGGCGCGCCACCTCCCCCCATGGGGAGGCCCCGATAGCCCGAGTGAGCAGCGCCCAGTCACCGATCGTCCCGCGCTCGAGGGTGATCACGATCGCTTCGTACGGCCACTGCTCCACGTCATCGGACGCGACCTCCACGTTGCGGAAGGTCACGCTCATGTGTGCTCCTCCACCTGTCGCAGCATCCGGTCCGCGAGCCGGTGACAGGCCGCGACCACCGCGTCCCAGTCGTGCCAGCGAGCGTTCAGGCCCTTGTACGACGCCAGTTGCGCGGTCACCCGGACATCCCTGGGGCGTGGCGCGGACAGCCGCTGCACCAGCGCCGTCAGCACCGAGTCCGACCCACCGGACCGGTCGGCGTAGTAGTCGTCGATGTGGCTCAGCACCGTGGCGGCATCCGGGTCGCCGATGCGCAGGCTCAGCGCAACGGTGTCGAGGTAGTCCCGCACCACATTGCGCTGCACGACCAGGTAGGCCTTGATGCGTAGGATCTCCGGCAGCGTGGGCACCCGTACGGTCTGCTGTGGGGCCACCTCGACCTCGGTGAGCTCGAGCGGCCTGGTGCGGCGCAGCTGGCGCAGGCCGGCCTCGATGCCCCCCAGCGAGCCGAGCAGGGTCATCGGCGGCCGACTTGCGCGCACGCTTGTCACCCAGCCGTCGGTCGCCTCCACTGCCTCCAGCACCTGTGCATAGCGCTGGGCCAGGTCGCCCAACACATGGTCGTGGTCGAAGGAGTCGCGGTGCCGGGCGTGGTAGGCGGCCGCTGCTTCGCCTACCAGTACCGCCTCCGGCACCACCTGCTGCAGGGCGGCGGCCGACGTCAGGACCTCAGTCAACCGGGGTGACCCCATCACGATAGCGTATCAGTACTGATACGGCTCGTGCTGGGACGGCGTCGGTAGCGCTGCCGAGCTCGATCGCGCAGTAGGCGCCGAGCTAGGGGCCCAACCCGCTCGCCGAGCTGGTCTCAGATGCTCGTCCACGCACCCGCCTGGTGAGCATGCCTGTGGCAGGCTCGCGGCCATGTCCCTGGTGGCCGGCGTGGACTCCTCCACCCAGTCGGTGAAGGTGCTGGTGTGCGATGCACACACCGGAGAGGTACACCGGGAGGCGTCCGCGCCGCACCCATCGGGTACCGAGGTCGACCCCGAGGCCTGGTGGCAGGCACTCGAGCAGGCGTGTCGTGGCGGGCTGTTGGACGACGTGGCGGCGATCGCGGTCGCCGCACAGCAACACGGGATGGTCTGCCTGGGCGAGGACGACCGGGTGGTACGGCCGGCGCTGCTGTGGAACGACACCCGGTCCGCGCCGCAGGCGACCGCGCTCGTCGACGAGCTGGGCGGTCCCAGGGCCTGGGCAGAGGCGGTCGGGTCGGTGCCGACGTCGAGCTTCACCGTCACCAAGCTGCGCTGGCTGGCCGAGAACGAGCCGGACCGGGCCGGCCGGGTCCGGCAGGTCCTGCTCCCGCACGACTGGCTCACCCACCGCCTCGGCGCGAACCCGGCGGCGACCGATCGCGGTGACGCGTCGGGTACCGGCTACTGGTCGCCGGCGTCCGGGAGCTACCGCCGCGACCTGGCCGCCGCCGCCCTCGGGCACGAGGTCGACCTGCCCCGCGTCGCCGAGCCGTCGGAGACCGTCGGCAGCACACCGGAGGGCGCCACGCTGGCAGCGGGGACCGGCGACAACATGGGCGCGGCCCTGGCGTTCGGGCTCAGTCCCGGTGACGTCGTCGTCTCGCTGGGCACCTCCGGAACGGTGTTCGCGGTATCCGACCATCCCCCCGCCGACCCGGTCGGCGCGGTCGCCGGCTTCGCCGACGCGGAAGGGCGCTTCCTCCCGCTGGTCTGCACGCTCAACGCGGCACGGGTGCTGGACTCAACCGCCAGGCTGCTCGGCGGCGACCACGAGCTCCTGTCCCGCCTGGCGCTCGACAGCTCACCCGGCGCCGGGGGTCTGGTGCTGCTGCCGTACTTCGACGGGGAGCGCACCCCCGACCTCCCGGACGCCACCGGCACCCTGGCCGGGCTGACCACGGACTCGCTGACCCCGGCGAACCTCGCCCGCGCCGCCGTCGAAGCAGTCCTGTGCGGACTTGCCGACGGGTTGGACGGACTGCGCACACAGGGGGTACGCCCGACCCGCCTGATCCTGATCGGCGGCGCCGCCCGCTCGGAGGCCGTGCGCACCGCGGCGACCAGTGTCTTCGATGTGCCCGTGCACGTACCCAGACCGGCGGAGTACGTCGCACTCGGAGCTGCCCGGCAGGCCGCCTGGGTCCTGGCCGGTGACCCCGAGCCACCGGACTGGCATGCCGACGTGGGCGAAGCGCACGACCCCGAACCTGTCTCGCATGTCCGCGACCGTTACGCCGAGCTCCGCGAGGCGCTTCACCCCTAGCGTCGGGGGCGGGCGCCCGCTGCCAGCAGGTGCTTGGCCACGCTGGCGTCGGTCACCAGCGTGCTGACCAAGCCCGACCTGACAGCTGCCTCCGCGGCTATCACCCGAGCCGGCCCGCCCACGATGGCGATCACCTCGGGAACCGTCCGCAGCTGCGCGGTGCTGATCGCCATGACCCGGTCGTCCAGGTCGGTGACCACGTCGGCCCCGTGAGCGTCCAGCAGGCGAGCGCTGACCTCCGCCCGTACCCCGACCCGTGCGTAGGCCTCCCGTTGGTCGGTGGGCAGGGCATCCCAGACCGTCGAGTAGCCGCTCTCCCATGACCCGACCGCGACCACCGCCTTGGTGAGCCGGTCGAACTGCGCGAACGCGGCAGCGATGTCGGGTTGGCGGTGCAGCGACTCCGCCGCCGAGGCGTCCTCGACGACGAGCGGAGCGTAGATGGGCCAGGCCCGTCCCCCGCCGACGGTCGCGGCCCGGCGCACGATCTCCACCGTGCTGTTGTCGGTGTCCGTCCGCGCCAACGTGCCCGCGAGCTGGACCACGCTGCACCGGGCGAGCCGGGACAGCCTCGTGGTCGCCAGGTCGATCGTCCGGCTCCACGACAGGCCCAGCACGTCGTCGTCCTGGACGACCTCGGTGAGCAGGTCGGCGGTGACCCCCGCCAGCTGAGCCCGTAGCGAGGCGTCCGGCTGGTACGGCGTGTCGATCACGACGGCTCGGGACAGGCCCACAGACGTACACAGGGCGGCCGACAGCTCCGCGTCGATCGAGGCCGGCAGGCGGATGTCGACGTGCACCAGCCCGGCGGCGCGGGCGTCGGCGAGGACCCGAGCGACCTTGAACCGGCTCAGGCCGAGCTCGTCGGCGATCTGCACCTTTGTTGCACCGTCGACGTAGAAGCGGCGGGCGATGAGAGCGGCCCGTACCAGCTCGTGCGGCCCGAGGTCGACAGCCATTCGCGCGCCGCTCATCGCCCGAGCTCTCCTCCGGACCACGTACGGCCCCTTGACACCGCCCCGTCTGCGCGGCTGAATGTATCTCATCCGTAGGGGGAGCTGCTCATCTGAGCGCCAGACCGGAGGATGCCGTGCGCGCAGCCGTCGTCGACGAGCCGGGTCAGGTGCGCGTCGGTGACGTCGCCGACCCGGTGCCGGGCTCGGGCCAGGTGGTGGTCGAGGTGGGCGCTTGTGGCATCTGCGGCACCGACCTGCACATTGCGGCCGGTGAGTTCCCCCCGACCCCGTACCCGATCGTGCCCGGTCACGAGTTCGCCGGGCGGGTGGTCGGGGTCGGTCCCGACGTCGTCACGGGTATCCGCACCGGCGACCGGGTGGCGGTCGACCCGTCGTTGTTCTGCGGCTACTGCGCGCCGTGCCGCGCGGGCCGGGGCAACCTCTGCGCGAACTGGGGCGCCACCGGCGACACCGTGGACGGTGCCTTCGCCGAGCGGGTCGCCGTGCCCGCGACCAACGCCTACGCGCTTCCGGACCACCTGACCTGGCAGCAAGGCGCCCTGGTGGAGCCGTTGTCGTGCGCGGTGCACGGACTACGGCGACTCGGCGTGGGGGTGGACGAACAGGTGCTCGTGGTCGGCGCCGGAACGATGGGGCTGATGCTGCTCCAGCTGCTAGGACGGGGGGGTGCGCGCGTGGCGGTGGTCGACCACAACCCGGCCCGGCTGCCGCTGGCCGAAAGGCTCGGCGCTGCCGTCGTCGCGACATCTGTGGCCGAGCTCGACGACACCTTCACCGCCGCCGTGGACGTTACCGGCGCCCCGCCCGCGATCGAGGACGCCTTCGCGGCGCTGAGTCGCGGCGGCCGGCTGATGATCTTCGGCGTGGCACCGGCGGAGGCGACGGTCCGGCTCTCGCCGTTCCGCGTCTACAACGACGAGATCACCGTCTTGGGCTCCATGGCGGTGCTGCACAGCTTCGGGACGGCCCTTGACCTGATGGCGACCGGGGCCGTGGAGACCAGCAGCCTGCTCACCCACGGCCTGCCGCTGGAGGAGTTCCCACAGGCTCTCGACCTGGTGCGTGCCGGTGAAGGCGTCAAGGTGCAGATCCTGCCCGGCAGCGGGGCAGGGTGACCCACGTGCGCGGCGTGTACCTGCCCGGCGGCAGCAGGGTCGACATCCGAGATGTTCCCGACCCCGTCCCGGGCCACGGCCAGGTGGTGCTGCGGCCCGTAGCGTCCACGATCTGCGGCAGCGACCTGCGCGCGATCTACCGCGAGCACCTCGGCTCGGGGCCCGAGGCCTACCAGGACGTCGTGGCCGGCCACGAACCCTGCGGTGAGGTCCTGCACGTCGGCCCGGGGTGTGTGAGCACCCGCCCCGGCGACCGGGTCGTGGTCTACCAC
>JALYQN010000505.1 GCA_030855835.1 Actinomycetota bacterium
GCTTACGGTGGTCGGCGACCCATCGGATCACCGGTCCCTGGATGGCCATGGTGCCGGCGATCGCGAGGGCGATCTTGACCGGCCGGTTGGGCTTGAACGCCTTGTGTGTGAACAGTCGGTGGAAGCCGACGGTGATGCCAAGGCCGGTCACGTAGTAGAAAGCCAGCGCGATGACGACATCGTGCCAACCGAGCCAGCCACCCCACGCCACCGGTACGGCTGCGACCAGGGCTGCGAACGGCAGCGCGATGAAGACCGCCAACATGCTGCGCTCGAGCACCGACTGCTGGTCGCTGCCCATGGTGCCGCCCATGATCGTGGCGTCGATGTCAGCGACGTCGACGGGCCGGGATTCGACCTCCGGGGCGGTCGCTGCGGGCGCCGGGGCGGCGGGTGCGGTAGCAACTGTTGTCATGGGTCCTCGCAAGTTTGTAGGTACGCCTACGTCACCGTAACCTACGCAGGCGTAGGTACAAGGCATCGGGGCCGAGTCCGTACGCTGAGGCGCAGTCGTTCCCCGGTTGGTCTGTCGGCAGGGCCCGCCGCACTTTGAATGCGGACAAGCGACGTAGGTTCGACTCCTACCCGGGGAGCCACCGCCGTCGAACGGTCGCCCATCCGGTCGCCGAGCCGTCGCTCAACCGAGGGAGTCCAGTCGTGACATCCGTCGATGCCGTAGTAATTCTGGCCGCGGGGGAGGGCACCCGGATGCGGTCCTCGACCCCCAAGGTGCTGCACCGGATCGGCGGTCGCAGCCTGCTCGGGCACCTGCTCGCCACGGTCGCCGACGCCGGTGCCGCCGAGGTGGCCGTCGTGGTCGGGCATGGCCGGGAGCTCGTCGCCCCGCACGTGGAGAACTGCCTGCCGAGCGCCCGTACGGTCGTCCAGGCCGAGCAGCACGGCACCGGGCACGCCACGGCGGTCGGGATGGAGGCGATCGAGGCCGAACAGGGCACGGTGCTGGTGGTGATGGGTGACACGCCGCTGCTCGCGCCGGCGACCCTGCGCGACCTGGCCACTGAGCACCGGTCCCGGGGTCACGTGGTCACGGTGCTGGCCGCCCGCCTGGCCGACCCGACCGGCTACGGCCGGCTCGTCCGTGGCGGCAACGGCCAGCTGGTCGCCTCGGTCGAGCAACGGGACGCCAGCGCGGCACAGCTCGAGATCGATGAGGTCAACACCGGGATCTATGCCTTCGACCTGGGCTGGCTGCGCACTGCCCTGCCGCTCTTGGGTTCTGACAACGCCCAGGGGGAGGCCTACCTGCCGGACGTCATCGCGCTGGCCCGATCGGACGGCCTGGGGGTGGGGGCCGGCTCGGTGCGTGACACCCTCCAGACCGAGGGCGTCAACGACCGGGTGCAGCTCGCGGCGCTCGGCGCCGAGCTCAACCGCCGTACCCTCGTGGCCGGCATGCGCGCCGGCGCGACCGTCGTCGACCCGGCCACCACCTGGGTCGACGTCACCGTCGCGCTGGGTCGCGATGTCTGCCTGCTGCCGGGCGTGCAGCTGCACGGGAGCACCGCCGTGGCCGACGGGGCCACTATCGGACCGGACTGCACGCTGACTGATGTACAGGTCGGCGCGGGGGCCACCGTGGTGCGGACCCACGGCGTGGACGCGGTCGTGGGCGACGGCGCCACCGTGGGCCCGTTCGCCTACCTGCGGCCGGGGACGGTGCTCGCCGACAGCGCGCGGATCGGTACCTTCGTCGAGGCCAAGAACAGCCACGTCGGCACCGGTGCCAAGGTGCCGCACCTGTCGTACGTGGGCGACACCGAGATCGGCGCCGGCACCAACATCGGGGCAGGAACCATCACGGCGAACTACGACGGCGTGGCCAAGCACCGCACCGTGGTGGGGCGGGACTGCCGGACCGGCTCGGACAACGTGTTCGTGGCGCCGGTCACCATCGGAGACGGGGCCTCGACAGGTGCCGGGGCGATCGTGCGGCGAGACGTGCCGCCCGGTGCGCTCGCGGTCTCAGGGGGTCCCCAGCGCAACCACGAGGGGTGGGTGGCGCGCCGGCGCCCCGGAACTGCGCAGGCGGAAGCAGCAGCAGCGGCAGCGGCAGCAGTAGTCGAGGCCGCCGGCGATGAGACACTGCAGTCGTGACCGGGATGAAGCGCACCACCGAGAAGAACCTGATGGTGTTCTCGGGCCGGGCGCATCCCGGGCTGGCCCACGAGGTGGTCGACCTGCTCGGCACCGCGCTGGTGCCGACGGCTGCCTACGACTTCGCCAACGGCGAGATCTACGTGCGTTTCGAGGAGTCGGTACGCGGCTGTGACGCCTTTGTGATCCAGAGCCACAGCGCGCCGATCAACCAGTGGCTGATGGAGCAGCTGATCATGGTCGATGCGCTCAAGCGAGCCTCCGCCAAGCGGATCACGGTCGTGCAACCCTTCTACGGCTACGCCCGCCAGGACAAGAAGCACCGGGGTCGCGAGCCGGTGTCCGCCCGGCTCATGGCCGACATGTTCCACACCGCCGGAGCCAACCGGCTGATCGCGGTCGACCTGCATTCCTCACAGATCCAGGGCTTCTTCAACGGGCCGGTCGACCATCTGATGGCGATGCCGATCCTCGCCGACTACGTCCGGGAGCGGTACGGCAACGAGGACCTCGCGGTGGTCTCGCCGGACGCCGGGCGGATCCGGGTGGCCGAGCAGTGGGCGCAGCGGCTCGGCGGGGTTCCGCTCGCGTTCGTACACAAGACGCGAGACCTGGACCAGCCGAACGAGGCGTTCGCCAACCGGGTTGTCGGCAACATCGCCGGCCGTACCTGCGTACTGGTCGACGACATGATCGACACCGCCAGCACCATCGTGAAGGCGGTCGACGCGCTGTTGCACGAGGGTGCCTCGAGCGTCGTTGCCGCGGCCACGCACGCCGTGCTGTCGGGGCCGGCGGTCGACCGGCTGAAGAACTCCCGTGCCCGCGAGGTCATCGTCACCAACACGCTGCCAGTCGGCCCCGAGCAACACTTCGACAGCCTGACCACGCTGTCGATCGCACCCCTGATCAGCCGGGCGATCCGCGAGGTGTTCGAGGACGGCTCGGTCACCAGCCTGTTCGACGGCCGCGCCTGAGCCCCCCGGTTCGCGGCCTGCCCGCAGATCTCCACCGCGAAATGCGGGAAGTTGGCCGGTCTCGGGCACCCCAAGCCAGCCAGCTTCCCGCATTTCGTGGAACTCCTCGGGCTGCCGTAGGCTGGCACACACCGTTCGAGGAGTGTTTTGCGTGTCCCAGACCACCATCGCCGCCGAGCCCAGGACCGAGTTCGGCAAGGGCGCTGCCCGCCGCATCCGGCGTACCGACAAGGTGCCGGCCGTGCTGTACGGGCACGGCGCCGACCCGCTGCACCTGAGCCTGCCGACCCGCGACCTCATGTTGGCGTTGCGGAACCCGAACGCCCTGTTGTCGATCGCGGTCGAGGGGTCGGCGGCGCAGCTCGCGTTGGCCAGGCAGGTCCAGCGGCACCCGATCAAGGGCTCCATCGAGCATGCCGACCTGCTGGTGGTGCGCACCGGCGAGAAGGTCGTCGTCGACATCCCCGTCCTGGTCACAGGTGACGCGCTGTCAGACGCCCTGGTCGTGACCGAGACCGCCCAGCTGTCGGTCGAGGCCGACGCCACCGCGCTGCCCGACTCGGTCGAGGTGTCGGTGGAGGGTCTGGGCGTCGGGGTACAGATCCACGCCGGCGACATCGCGCTACCCGAGGGGACGGTCCTCGCGGTGGACGCGGACGTCTTGGTGGTCAACGTGGTGGCGGCGCCGACCGCCGAGGAGGTCGAGGCCGAGCTGGTCGAGGCCGAGGCCGACGCAGGCATCGAGCGGGACGAGTCCGACGCCGCGGCGGAGGCGGCCGAGACCGCCACCGAGTCGGGCAGTCAGGACGATGCGACGAGCGGTGCCGGCGCAGCGTCCGGGTCATCCGACGAGGGCTAGGACTCTCGGCTGAGCAGCACCGACGTCTGGCTGGTTGTCGGTCTCGGCAACCCGGGGCCGGACTACGCCCACACCCGGCACAACGTCGGCTACCTGGTCGTCCAGGTCCTTGCCGGTCGCCTCGGCGCGAGCTGGAAGCGGCACCGTACGGGTCGCGCCGACACGGTCGACGGGCGTCTCGGCACCCCCGGCGCCGGCCCCACCGCGCGGGTGCTGCTGGTCCGGCCCCGGTCGTTCATGAACGAGTCCGGCGCCCCGGTGTCGGCGGTGGCGGCCTACTGGTCGATCGAACCGGATCATCTGATAGCCGTGCACGACGAGCTTGATCTGGAGCGCGGCACTCTGCGGGTCAAGTTCGGCGGCGGTGACAACGGCCATAACGGCCTCCGGTCGGTGCGCCGCGGCCTCGGCACCGGTGACTTCCACCGGGTGCGAGTCGGGATCGGTCGACCGTCGGGGTGCCAGGACCCGTCCGACTTCGTACTGTCGTCGTGGTCGGCACGCGAACGACCCGACCGCGATGTGGTCGTGGAGCGAGCCGCGGACGCGGTGCAGAGCCTGGTCCTCCGCGGGCTGACCCTTACCCAGAGTGACTTCAACGGCTGATTGGCTACAAGTGCTCAACACTCAGAGTTCACCGTCCGGATGCGTTCTCGGGCCAGATGTGTTGTACTCCGATTGCGAGTGGCTGCGGGGCGGTTCGGCCACCGATAGGCCCCGATGCGGAGAATGCAAGTGCAACTAGCGACCTTGCGTCGCGGTGTGACCACGTGGACGATGCCCGCTACCCACACCGAGCACGCTTCATGGTTGGGTGCTGCCACCGAGCGTCTGTGCCGGCCGGCCGGCATGGTCGAGGCGGTGCTTGTCTCGAGCGCGGTGGCGGTGTGGACGTTCCTGCTGTCCAGTCGCGGGGGGGTGGCTGCTGTCCCCGTGCTGGCAGCCGGGCTGCTGCTGGTGGAGTCCGTCGCGTTGCCGTCGTACGAGCGTGTCTACTCGTTGCAGCCGGTCCGCCGGGTCTTCTCCCGGTCTGCGCTGGCCCTGCTGATCGCCTCCGCGTCGGGGGTGCTCGATGCGCAGGACCTTCGGTTGGCGCTGTTCGCGGTTGCCGTGGTGCTGGCCGGACCCTTGGCCCTGCATGGGCTGCGCCGGCTGCGGCGAACGCCTCCGTCAACTCTGCTGGTCGGCGACCGGCTCTCGGTCTCCCACCTGATCGCGCAGTGGGGTCCTCGACCCGAGGTCCGCATCGCCGGAGTGTGCCTGTGCGACACCGACGACGACGACGAGTCCGACTCGCCAGCGGAGATCTTCGGCTTCCCGGTCGTCGGGGGGCTCGCCGCCGCGGTCGACGTGGCCCGCGACCACCGCGTGGACCAGGGCGTCGTGGCACCGGGGCCGGTGCTCACTGCCTACGACGTGCGCCGATTGAGCTGGGCGCTGGAGGACTCCAACATCGAGCTCGCGGTGGCCGCCGAGGTGCACGGCGCCGTCCCGCGCCGCATCGAGCCGCGGTTGCTCGGGCGGCGGCTGCTGCTGTCCGTGCGCCCGACCCGGCGTCCGGCGCTGTCTGTGCTCCTCAAGTCGGTGCTGGACCGGCTCCTGGGGATGGTGCTGCTC
>JALYQN010000519.1 GCA_030855835.1 Actinomycetota bacterium
ACGTCGCACAGCCTGGCCCCGTCGACCAGCGGACCGAGCGGGGTCTGCATCGCCGGCAGCAGACCGACGGCGAGGGTGTCGGCGTCGAGCGACCCTGTCGGCCGGCGGGTGAGCACCTCGCGAGAGCGCCGCACCAGCTCGACGGCCAGGTCGGGCGCGGAGGTGTCCACCTGCTCCAGGAGTGAGTGCACGACGATCCCGAAGCCCGTCCCCGCCGGCAGATCCGACATCGGCGACACGGTGCCGCGCAGCGCGGCCTCGGCCGGTGTGCGGTCGGCATCCGCCGCGCCGGCAGCTGTCACGAGTACGGCGGTCGCCGCCTCGTCGTCGAGTACCCGCGCTTCCGGCTCACTGCCGACCGCGGGGACAGCGCCAGCCCCGTCAGCTGTCCCGTGAGCTGACCCGGGAGCTGTCCCGTGAGCTGACCCGGGAGCTGCCCCGTGAGCGGCCTCGTACGCCGCCGAGGTGAGCGCCGTGTACGACGTGCGTCGCCACGCCAGGTCGAGGTCGCGGTCGAACCGGGCCGCGGCCAGATCCGCCGGCGCACCCGCTGGCGGCTGCCAGGGCGGCGCCGGGCCACCCGAGACCGGCTCGACGGCGATACATCCGCCGGAGCGAGCCGCCAGTTCGGCGAATGCCTGCCCGACGCCCTCGTTGCTTGGCACCGCCACCGTTGCCAGCGGCTCGGCGCCCGGTGGGTGGCCCCCGAACAGCAGTCGGTGTAGCGGTGACGTCGCCGTGGTGGTCGCCGGAGCCCACCAGGTCACGACCTGGCACTGCGCCCGCGTCATCGCGACATACAGCAGGCGCAGGTCCTCTCCCGACTCTTCGGCGTCGTGCGCGGCCTTGCTGATGGCGCGGTCCGGGCCATGCGTACCGCCGACGTCGAGCACTCGTGCGCCGTTGTGGTCGTGCAGACGCAGAATGGCCAACTTGCTGTCCTTGTACCGATCCCACCCGGACGGCACGTACACGATCGGGAATTGCAGCCCCTTGCTGCGGTGGATGGTCACCACCTGCACCGCGTCGGCGTCGGACTCAAGCCGGCGACTGCGCTCCTCGGACTGGTCGGCATCGGCGTCGGCGATGCGGCGCTGCAACCACTCCACCAGGGCCGCTGTCCCCAGCTGCTCGGTCACCGCCACCGAGTGCAGCGCCTGCGCGAGGTGCCGCAGGTCGGTCAGCTCCCGTTCGCCGTCGTCGGTCCGCAAAAGCCGGCTCGGCAACCCCAGCTCGGTCACCGTCTCCAGCAGCGCCGGCACCCCGCGGCGGGCCAGCAGCTCGGCCCAGCCGCGCAGCAGCGGGCGCAGCTGGTCCATCGCGCTGTCGATGGCAGCCTCGCCGGCACCGGACAACCTCGCGGGGTCCCATCCGACGAAGCACCCGAGGGCAGCGGTGCGCACCCGGCGGGTGTGGTGCGGCTGCTCGAGGGCCTGCAGCAACCGCAGCCACTCCCGAGCCATCGCGGTCGAGAAGACATTGACCGCACCCGACAGCACCGCGGGTACGCCTGCCGCGGCCAGTGCGTCGCGAACGAGCACGGCCATCGCGTGCCGGTGCACCAAGACGGCGATGTCACCCGGCGCCACCGGACGCGAACCGCCGTCGATGCTCAGTCGCGCTGGGCCGTCGAGCAGGCCGACGATGTCGCCGGCGAGGTCCTGCGCGATCAGCGCACGGACTGGCCCGACTCTCGGCAGCTTGGCGGCATCGCCTCCGGCCTGCTCCCGCCCCACCACCCGCAGCCTCAGCGGTGCGTCGACGCCACCCCGCAGCCTCCGATCGGGGTGCGCGGCAAGCACCGGTCGGACCGCAATGTCGCGGTGCCCGAGCGCGGCCTGGCCGAACACCTGCTGCAGAGACGACAGCAGGTCACCGTCGCTGCGCCAGCAGGTGCCCAGGCTCGCCCTCGTGGACGCGTCGGCGGCAGCACGCAGGTACGTCACTACATCGCCGCCACGGAAGGCGTAGATCGCCTGCTTGGGGTCACCGATGAGCACCAGCGTGGTGTGGCCGTGGAAGGCCAGCCGCAGGATCTGCCACTGCAGCGGGTCGGTGTCCTGAAACTCGTCGACCATCACCACCCGGAACCGAGTCCGTACGCGTTGCTGCGCCGCTGCTCCTCCGTGCGGGTCGGCCAGCGCGGCATGCAGCCGGGAGATGAGGTCGTCGTAGTCGACCAGGCGCCGGCGGCGTTTGCGGGCCTCCACCTCGGCGCGCACGCTGCGAGATATGCCGACCCGCAGCCCCGCCGGCGACGCGGGATCGGCGGTGTCGGGCGCCAGCCGGGCCTGGGGGTCCTGCACCGCGGCGCGGCCGCTGTCGAGCGCGTCGGCGTACGTCAGCATGGGCGCCGGCGAGTCCGGCCGACCGTACTTGCGCAGGTAGAGGTCCTGCACCACCTCGACCACCAGGTCGTCGGTGCTCTCGACGAACGCCGCACCGGCGTCCATGTCAGCGGCGATGCCGAGGCCGGTCAGCATCTGCTGGCAGAAGCCGTGCGTGGTGGCGATTGTGGCGGCGTCGAAGTCGGCGAGCGCGGTGGTCAGGCGTTTGCGCCGCAAGCAGACCTCGGCATCCGGAGCGGACGCGAGGTGAGCGAGCAGGGCGTCGGTGCTCGCCCGGGCCACCGCCGGGTCGGCGAGCCGGCGCTCGGTGTCGACGAGCCGCTCCCGGACCCGTTCGCGCAGCTCCTGGGTGGCGGCCCGGCCGAAGGTGACCAGCATCAGCTCGTGCAGCTCGGCCAGCCCCTCGGCGACGTAGCGGGTTGCCAGGGCAGCGATGGTGAACGTCTTGCCGGTGCCGGCGCTGGCCTCCAGCACGGTGGTGCCGGTCGGCAGCGGCCCGCAGACGTCGAAGTGGGCTGGCGAATCCGCGCTCGCCACGGTGTCGTCGCGGGGTCCGGTGCCGGTCATGAAAGGCCCACCGACTCGAGCTCCAGCAGCGGGAACCACAGTCGGCAGGCCAGCGCCCCGAACCTGCTGGACTCCCGCTCTCCAGTCTCCGGCTGGTCGGCGTCGCCCGCAGCCTGCTCGCGCACGCGCTGGAAGGGGGCCGGGCGACCCCAGACCATGGCGTGGTGAGCGTCCCTGCCCTCGAACCCCGTCTGCCAGTCGCTCTCGATCCGCGCGAGCGCGCCCGGCTCGGGGGCTCCGCGCCGGCGCACCTGGGCGTAGTCGAGCGAGGCGCCCAGCGGCAGTGGCAGCGGCTCGCGCAGACCGGCGTCTCGCAAGCCGACCAGCGCCTGCAACAGTTCGGTGGCCTGATGCCGGTCCGGTGGCGTGAGCCGGGCCATCCGTACGCCGCCTTCACCCCGCCCGATCGTGACCGCCCGCCAGCTGTCGGCGCTGGTCTCGCTGGTGGAGGCCACCAGGGCGAGCAGCAGCACCCAGGCGCGCAACCGGTGCTTGGCGCCGAGCCGGGAGAACTC
>JALYQN010000019.1 GCA_030855835.1 Actinomycetota bacterium
CAAGGAAGACCTGTCCGCCGCCCTCTACCTCTGAGCTCGGCGGCGCCAGCCGAGGACGGAACTTGCGACGCTACGGCGGCTGTAGCGACCGCAACGTCGGCGGATCGGGTCTGGCGGCGCACCCAGACTAGACTGCGGCACCGTGACCACCACGCTGGACGCGGTTGCCGACGTCACCACGAGCGAGGAGTCGCTGCGGCGGTTCCTGTACGGGCTGTCCGGGGTCGATCAGGTGGGTGCCGAGGCGCGGGCAGCCACCCTGGCTACCCGGTCCATCAAGACCACGGCCAAGGCGTACGCGATCGACCTGGCGATCTCCATGATCGACCTGACCACGCTCGAGGGCGCCGACACCCCGGGAAAGGTGCGTGCGCTGGCCGCCAAGGCACTGCGACCCGACCCGACCGACCCGACCTGCCCCCCGGTCGCCGCGCTGTGCGTCTACCCCGACCTTGTCGCCGCCGCGCGTGCCGCCCTGGGCGGTGCGCCGCTGCACGTAGCGAGCGTGGCGACCGCGTTCCCGTCCGGCCGGGCCTCGCTCGACCTCAAGCTGCGCGACGTGGCTGACGCCGTGTCAGCAGGTGCCGACGAGGTCGACATGGTCATCGACCGGGGCGCGTTCCTGTCCGGGCGGCTGCAGCAGGTGCACGACGAGATCGTCGCGGTGAAACAGGCCTGCGCGTCCCCCGGCGGTCAGGGGGCTCACCTGAAGGTCATTCTGGAGACCGGTGAGCTGCAGACCTACGACAACGTCCGTCGCGCCTGCTGGCTGGCCATGCTCGCCGGCGCCGACTTCGTCAAGACATCCACCGGCAAGGTGCAGCCCGCCGCGACCCTGCCGGTCACCTTGGTGCTGCTGGAGGCGGTGCGTGACTTCCGGGCCGCGACCGGCCGGCAGGTCGGGGTCAAAGCGGCCGGCGGCATCCGTACCGCCAAGGACGCAGTGCGCTACCTCGTCGTCGTCAACGAGGTCGCCGGCGACGACTGGCTCGACGCAGCCTGGTTCCGCTTCGGCGCCTCAGGCCTGCTCAACGATCTGCTGATGCAGCGGCAGCGGATGTCAACCGGCGCCTACTCCAGCCCCGACCACGTGACGCTGGACTGAAGTCATGGGCAAGCCGTTCGAGTACGCACCAGCGCCGGAGTCGCGCAATGTCGTCGACCTCGCCAGCTCGTACGGGCTGTTTGTCGGCGGCCGCTTCGTCGACCCCGCCGACGGCACCAGCTTCAAGACGGTGAACCCGGCGACCGAGGAAGTGCTCGCCGAGGTCGCCGAGGCCGGGCAGGCCGACGTCGACGCCGCCGTCGCGGCCGCGCGTCGGGCCTACGACGAGGTGTGGGGCCCGTTGCCTGGCCGGGAGCGGGCCAAGTACCTGTTCCGGACCGCTCGGATCGTGCAGGAGCGCAGCCGCGAGCTCGCGGTCGCCGAGAGCCTGGACAACGGAAAGCCGATCCGGGAGAGCCGCGACGTCGACCTGCCGCTGGTAGCAGCTTGGTTCTTCCACTATGCGGGGTGGGCCGACAAGCTGGAGCAGGCGGGCTACGGCCCCGACCCACAGCCGGTCGGCGTGGCCGGCCAGGTCATCCCGTGGAACTTCCCGCTGATGATGCTGGCCTGGAAGATCGCGCCGGCACTGGCGTGCGGCAACACCGTGGTGCTCAAGCCGGCCGAGACGACACCGCTCACCGCCCTGCTGTTCGCCGAGATCTGCCAGCAGGCGGACCTGCCCGCCGGGGTGGTCAACATCCTCACCGGCGCCGGCGAGACCGGTCGCCGACTGGTCACCCACCCCGACATCGACAAGGTCGCGTTCACCGGGTCTACCGACGTCGGACGCCAGATCGCCCGCAGCCTCGCCGGCACCGACAAGCGGGTGACGCTGGAGCTTGGCGGCAAAGCGGCCAACATCGTCTTCGACGACGCCCCGCTCGACCAGGCTGTCGAGGGGATCGTCGACGGGAACTTCTTCAACCAGGGCCACGTGTGCTGCGCCGGCTCCCGGCTGCTGGTCCAGGAGAACGTGCATGACGAGGTGCTGGAGCGGCTGAAGTCCCGGATGGCGACGCTGCGGGTCGGCGACCCGCTGGACAAGAACACCGACGTCGGCGCGATCAACTCCGCCGCCCAGCTGGCCCGCATCCGCGAGCTGTCCGCGGTCGGTGACGCCGAGGGTGCCGAACGCTGGTCCGCGCCGTGCGCGCTGCCTGACCACGGCTTCTGGTTCGCCCCCACCGTGTTCACCGGTGTGACCCAGGCACATCGGATTGCCCGCGAGGAGATCTTCGGCCCGGTGCTGTCGGTGCTGACGTTCCGCACCCCGGCCGAGGCGGTCGCGAAGGCGAACAACACGCCGTACGGGTTGTCGGCCGGGGTCTGGACCGAGAAGGGCTCGCTGATCCTCTGGACCGCGGAACGGCTGCGCGCCGGCGTGGTGTGGGCCAACACGTTCAACAAGTTCGACCCGGCCAGCCCGTTCGGCGGCTACAAGGAGTCCGGGTACGGCCGCGAGGGCGGCCGGCACGGGCTGGCGGGCTACCTGCGATGAGCGGCCAGCGATGAGTCCGGATCGGATCGACGTGCGCAAGACGTACAAGCTGTACGTCGGCGGCGCGTTCGGTCGCAGCGAGTCCGGGAGGTCGTACGTCGTCAACGACGCGCAGGGCAGGTTCCTGGTGAACGCGGCACTGGCCTCGCGCAAGGACGGGCGGGATGCCGTCGTAGCGGCGCGCAAGGCGCACCCGGGGTGGGCGGCACGCACCGCGTACAACCGCGGTCAGGTGCTCTACCGGGTGGCCGAGGTGCTGCAGGGGCGGCGGGCGCAGTTCGTTGCGGAGGTGATGCGCGGCGAGGGGGTGGGGACCCGCCGAGCGGGCACCCTGGTGGACGCGGCCGTCGACCGGTGGGTGTGGTACGCCGGCTGGACCGACAAGCTGGCGCAGGTGCTGGGTGGGGCCAACCACGTGGCCGGGCCGTTCTTCAACCTGTCCACGCCGGAACCGACCGGAGTGGTGGTCGCGGTCGCACCGCAGGCATCCTCGCTGCTCGGGTTGGTCAGCGTGCTGGCCCCAGCGCTCGCGGGCGGCAACACGGTGGTCGCGCTGGCCTCGGAGACCGCGCCGCTGCCTGCTGTCACCCTTGGCGAGGTGCTGGCGACCGCAGACATGCCTGGCGGCGCCGTCAACATCCTGACCGGCCGGGTCGCCGAGGTCGCACCCTGGCTCGCCTCGCACCGCGACGTGGACGCGCTCGACCTCACCGGGGTGGCCGACCATGACCTGGCCCGCGAGCTGGAAGCAGCAGCAGCCGACACGCTGACCCGGGTACGGCGGCCGGAGCCCGCGGCGAACTGGTCGGCGACCCCGGGCGTGGACCGGCTGAGCTGGGTGCTGGAGACCAAGACCGTCTGGCACCCCATCGGCATCTGAGGGACCGGTCCGGTGCACACGTTCGGCTCGCCCGCCGAGACGCTCGACGCGGTGGGGCAGACGTACGGCCCCGGTCCGTGGCTGCAGGTCCCGCCGGAGGCGGTCGGCGCCTTCGCCCACGCGACCGGCGACCCGCTTGGTGGCATCGCCGTGCCCGCGTACCTGGTTCTGTCGCTGCTGCCCCGGCTCAGCACCGACGTGGTGGCCTACGGCAGCGCGACACGGGTCAACTACGGCCTCAACCGGGTCCGCTTCCCGCGACCGGTGCCGGTC
>JALYQN010000047.1 GCA_030855835.1 Actinomycetota bacterium
CAGTGGGTCCGACGACCCGGCCGCGGCGAGCACGAGCGCGTCGAGCTCGCGTACGCGGGCCTGCGCCAGCGCGGCGCGCAGCCGCCGGTCGAGTACATCGAGGAAGCCGCGGCGCGCTCCGAGCACGCCGGTGGTGCCGATCCGGAGGTCGGGGTGCCGCGCGCCTGCCTCGGCCACTGCGGACGGGACGTCGACCCGCGCGTGGTAGGCCTCGGTGAGCAGCAGCGGCACCACCACGACCTCTTCGACGCCGTCGGCGGCCAGCCGGGCGAAGACGTCCTGCGGGAGCGGTTCGGACAGCTCGAGGAACGCCTGCTCGACCCAAAGGTCTGGCCGCAGCGATCGGACGGCGTCACGCAGGGCACGGACGGTGCGGGGCGAGCGTGCGTCGCGGCTGCCGTGCGCGAGCATCAGCAGTGCGGGTGCGGTCATGGTGCTGCTCCTTGCTCGGGCCTCCGCCCGGCCGGCGGGGACAGATCTTCCGACTCGGTCCTTGGCCCGGCCGCGGGGGACGGATCTTCCGACGTCTGGGCTGCTCCAGCGACCCAACGGTCGGAACATTCGTGCCGGGCCGGCCGGCGCCCACCGGATCTTCCGACTCGGTGGTTGTCGGGACGACCCAACGGTCGGAACATCCGTGCCGGGCCTGCCGGCGGGCCGGATCTCCCGACCCCGGTCCTCCGCCCGGCCGCGGGGGACGGATCTTCCGACGTCTGGGCTGCTCCAGCGACCCAACGGTCGGAACATTCGTGCCGGGCCGACCGGCGCCCACCGGATCTTCCGACTCCTAGGTCGTCGGAGCGACCGAGCGGTCGGAAGATCCGTCTGGGTGCCCACAGCCGCGACGCCGCCCTGGTCACGCGTGGATCCCACACTCGGTCTTGGCGGTGCCGGACCAGCGACCGGCCCGGGGGTCCTCGCCGACCTCGACCCGGCGGGTGCAGGTGCGGCAGCCGATCGACGGGTAGCCGTCCCGCACCAGCGGGTTGACCAGCACGCCGTGCTCGGCCGCGTACGCCTCCACGTCGGCGCGCGTCCATCGCGCCAGCGGGGACACCTTGACCTTGCCCTTCGCGGCGTCCCAGCCAACGACCGGTGCGATGACGCGCGACTGGCTCTCCTCGCGCCGCAGCCCGGTCGCCCACGCGTCGTAGCCGGCCAGGGCAGCCGACAGTGGTGCCACCTTGCGCAGGGCGCAGCAGCGGTCGGGGTCGCGCGCGTACAGGTCCTTGCCGTACGCCGCGTCCTGCTCGGCGATGCTCAGCGCCGGTGTGACCGTGCGGACGTTCACCTGCATCGTCGCCTCGACCGTGTCGCGGGTGCCGAGGGTCTCGACGAAGTGATAGCCGGTGTCGAGGAAGACCAGGTCGATGCCCGGCGCGATTCTGGACGCCAGGTGCGCAAGGTCAGCGTCGGTCATCGACGAGGTGATGCAGAACCGGGCACCGAAGGCGCCCACCGCCCACTCGACGATGTCCTCGGCGGAGGCAAGCTCCAGCTCCGGGCCGGCGATCTCGGCCAGCTCGCGCAGCTCGGCCGGGGACCGCCCCTCGCCCGGGTTGGACGTCCACGTCCGTCCCAGGACAAGGGGCACCGCGGTCATCGCGGCACCCCGGACGGTGGGGGAGTCGGCGGTGCGAGCAGTCCGATGAACCGGACGCTGAACGCCCGCAGGCACTCGCGGCACTCCCAGGCGCCGTGCTGGGGAACGCCACCGTGGAGGAGGCCGTCACCAGCGTGCGGGAACAGGTCCTCCCCACCGCAGTAGCAGCAGTGCAGCGGCACCGAGTGCGCCGTCATCGCAGCACCGCCTCGTCCGCAGTCACGACCCACTCGGCGAATGGCTGGGCGGCGTCCCGGGTGTCCAGCCAGGTCCGTACGAGCCGCTCGACGTAGTCGGGCAGCCCCTGCGCGGTCACCTTGTGCCGGCGCAGCTTGCGGCCGAACGCCGGCTCGTCGCGCTGCTGCAGCGCCAGCCCGCCACCCAGGTGCACCTGGAACCCCTCGACCTGGCGCCCCTCGTCGTCGGTGACGATCTGACCCTTGAGACCGATGTCGGCGACCTGGATCCGGGCGCACGAGTTGGGGCAGCCGTTGACGTGCACGGTGATCGGCTCGGTCAGGTCGGGGACCCGCCGCTCCATCTCTGCCACCAGGTCGGCCGCGAGCTGCTTGGTCTCGACGATGGCCAGCTTGCAGTACTCCAGCCCGGTGCAGGCCATCGCGCCGCGCCGCCACGCCGACGGCCGCGCGCGCAGACCTAGCCGGTCGAGCGACTCGACCAGCGACTCGACCCGGTCACCGTCGATGTCGAGCACGACCATCTTCTGGTAGGCGGTGAGCCGCACCCGGTCGCTGCCGTGCGCCTCGACGGTGTCGGCGACCTGGGCCAGCATCGACCCGGACACGCGGCCGACGGTCGGAGCGACCCCGACGTACGACCGTCCGTCGGCCTGCGCATGCACGCCGATGTGGTCGCCCGGCTCGGCCGGGACGCTCGGCGCCGGCCCGTCGGCGAGCCTCCGCCCGAGGTAGTCGGTCTCGAGCACGGTACGGAAGCGTTCGGCACCCCAGTCGGCGACGAGGAACTTCAGCCGGGCCCGGGCGCGGAGCCGGCGGTAGCCGTGGTCGCGGAACAGCGCGGTCACGGCGTGCCACACCTCGGGCACCTCCGCGAGCGGCACCCAGGCGCCGAGCCGGCGGGCCACCATCGGGTTGGTGGACAGCCCGCCGCCGACCCACAGGTCGAAGCCCGGGCCGTGCTCGGGGTGCTCGACTCCCACGAAGGCGATGTCGTTG
Organism: Actinomycetota bacterium; assembly: GCA_030855835.1. Lineage (GTDB taxonomy): Bacteria > Actinomycetota > Actinomycetes > Propionibacteriales > Nocardioidaceae > JACCVL01. The sequence continues at coordinate 2,800 of JALYQN010000047.1, forward strand.
GTCGCCGGGACGACGTCCTGGCTCGGGTGCCCGGTGATCGCCGTCTTGTACTTGCGCGGCAGATTGGCCAGCTCGGGGTCGCCGATGTAGCGGCGCTCGATCTCGCGCACCGCCGGGGTGCCGTCGAGCACCTCGTCCGCGGCGATGCCCGCCAGCGGACTGCCGAGGATCACCCGCGGGGTGTCACCGCAGGCCTCCTGCGTGGACAGGCCGACGGCCTCCAGCCGCTGCCAGATCGCCGGCACGTCCTCGACCCGGATCCAGTGCAGCTGGATGTTCTGCCGGTCGGTGATGTCGGCGGTGTCGCGGGCGTACGTCGTCGAGACGTCGGCAATGGCGCGCAACTGGGCCAGGGACAGCTGGCCGCCGTCGACGCGCACCCGCAGCATGAAGTAGCGGTCGTCGAGCTCGTGCGGCTCCATGGTGGCGGTGCGACCGCCGTCGATCCCGGGCCGCCGCTGGGTGTACAGGCCCCACCACCGGAACCGCCCACGCAGGTCGGCCGGGTCGATCGAGTCGAAGCCGCGGTGGGCGTAGACACCCTCGATCCGCTGCCGGACCTCGAGCGGCGCGGCGTCCTTCTTCACCTGCTCGTTCGGGTTGAGCGGCTCGCGGTGGCCGCGCGCCCACTGGCCCTCGCCGCGCGGTGGGCGGGCGCCAGGCTGCCC
>JALYQN010000035.1 GCA_030855835.1 Actinomycetota bacterium
GTGCACCCCCCCGCGGGTGCACCGGGACCGCCCTTCCGTCCGATCCGCTAGAGGGTGACGGCCGCGCCTTCGCCCATGGCGCCGGCCCCGGCCAGGAACGGCGTGACCGCCTTCAGCACCTGGGCCATGTCCAGCGGGGTTTCGGTCGCGCCCATGTAGACGCCGCCCTCGGCCTCGAGCCCGAGCAGGTTGCCGACGACGGCGGCGTGCCGCGCCTCGACCCCGAATATGCCGGCCGCTGCCTGGAGCACGGCCTTGTCCGAGATGAACCCGGCCGCCCCCAGGTACGCCTGGACGCCCAGGTTCTCGAAGACGTGGCTGGTGGTCAGGTAGCTCTCCCGACTGGCGAATGAGTCACCGAAGTCGACCGCGGGAGCCGCGACCGGTTGGCCGCCCAGCTGCTTGACCGTCGCCGCGATGGTGGCGACATGGCTGTCCTCGTCGGCCTGGACGGCGTCGAGGTACTGCATCTCCTTACCGCTGAGCAGGCCGGCGCTGTTGCCCTGCCGGTAGAACTCGGCCTCGAGGTACTCCAGCGTGAGTGCGTAGTTCAGCACGTCGACGTCGCTGTCGAAGTCGGCGGCCTGCGCCCAGCCGAAACGGTTGTTGAGCGCGCCGAGAGCGACGCTCGGCGGCACTGCGGCGACATCGCCGCGGACGAAGTTCTTGCGGGTGATCTTCATATCGTTCCCCTTGCTGTCTTGACGGTCATCAAAGTAGTGCCCTCGCTCACTTGATGAAGGGCATGGCCGCCTTCAGGACGGCCGCCATTGGCAGGTTGGCCTCGATCGGAGCCGGGAAAGGCTCTCCGCCGGTCAGGTCGGCGATGACCGCGGCGTGCCGCGACTCGACACCGGCGATGGACGCGGCGGCGGCGAGGATGTCGACGCTGTCGATCCGTGGCACCTGGCCGTGGTAGGCCTTGACGCCGAGCTCCTCGAACGTCCCTGCCGTGGCCAGGAACTTGTCCCGGTTGGTGAAGGTGCCGCTCGGGAAGGTGAACTTCGGTGACGCGACGGGCTTGCCGCCGAGGTCGTTGATGGTCGCCGTCAGGGCTTCCACGTGCGCCTGCTCATGGTCGCGGATCGGGGTCACCAGATCGAGCTCGCGACCCTTGAGCACGCCACCGGCGACTCCCTGCTTGTAGAACTCGGCCTCCAGGTACTCGAGCGTCAGCGCGTAGTTGAGGATCTCGAGATCCTGCTTGGGACTGGGCTTGGCCATAGCGCCACCGAAGGCGCTCCAGCTCGAGGGCGACGGGTCACTGAGGTAAAAGCCGGCGAAGCCGGCGCCCACGCCCACCAGGGCTGCCGAGCGCAGGAAGCTGCGTCGGTCGTGCTCGCTACGGAAGGCCAGGACTGGCTGGCCGTCGAAGATCTGGCTCTCGTTCATGGTTCTCCTCACACAGGTGTGTGTCAGTACGGATCCGGTTGTCCCGTGGGTTATGGACGCATCACCCAGCCTCAGCCGTTGCGGGCGAGGTCGCCCGAGCACGTACGACGATGCGGTGGGTGTGGTCCCACAGCGGGTCGCAGGCGAAGAGGGTGAGGACCCGGGCATCCGGGTCCGTGGGCTGGCGGGTCACGTGTCGCACGTAGCGGGACTGCCGCACGATTGTCGTGTCCTCGACCACATAGGTCATCGGCTGGTCGCGGGCGCCGACCCGTACGTCGATCTTGTCGCCGCCGCGCAGCACATCCAGGTCGAAGAACTCGGCCCCGTGGGTCGTCCGGTGTCCGCTCAGCACGGCGTTGCCGGCCTGACCGGGCAACGGCGTCCCCGGCCAGTGGCCCAGACCCTTGTTGATCACCGCGTCGTGCACGCCCTCGAAGAACGGCGAGCGCAGCTTCATCGCGTCGATGCTGACCCGTCCGGTGGGGGCTGCGTTCGCGACCTGCACGGCCGGTACGGGCGCTCCGGCGGCCGGGTTGTCGAACGACTTGACGGACCGTCCGTCACGCAGCCCGTCGAGCATCCGCTCGACCAGCGGGACGGCCGGTTTGGCGAAACCCGAGCCGGTGCCGGTGGCCGACCGGGCAGCGACGCGGTCTGCCCGGTCGGGGGGTCCGGTCGCGGCACCCCGGTTGAGGAGCGCGAAAGCGATGGTCCCGGCGAGCAGCAGCGTCACGAGGACGCTCGCAGCTCGGCGAGCGTGGATCCAGGCCATGTGGGTGGTTCGCCCCCAACCCCTCTTAGGATTGGAACGAATAATAACCCACAGTCACGGCAAAGTTACTATTCAGGTCGAGAGGGGCGTTCACTCCCTCGCTGATCCGCGCCCTCAGTCGTCATTCGGCTCGGGGCCGACCATGTCCACGACATCGGCAATCGAGTCGACCACCCAGGTGGCGCGGTGCGGGTAGCGGCCGACCTGGTCCCGGCGGGTCGAGCCGGTGAGCACCAGCACGGTCCGGAGCCCCGCCTCCAGGCCGGAGACGATGTCAGTGTCCATGCGGTCGCCGATCATCACCGTGGTCTCGGAGTGCGCTCCGATCCGGTTGAGCGCGGTGCGCATCATCAGCGGGTTGGGCTTGCCGACGAAGTACGGGGCCACGCCGGTGGCGCGGGTCACCAGCGCCGCCACCGACCCGGCCGCTGGCAGCGCTCCCTCGGGCGACGGCCCGGTGGCGTCGGAGTTGGTGCAGATGAAGCGGGCGCCGTCGTCGATGAGCCGGATGGCTCGGGTGATCGCCTCGAACGAGTAGGTCCGGGTCTCGCCGAGCACCACGTAGTCGGGGCTGCGGTCGGTCAGCACGTATCCGACCTCGTGCAGGGCGGTGGTCAGCCCGGCCTCGCCGATCGTGAAGGCGCTACCACCGGGTCGCTGGTCGTCCAGGAACTGCGCGGTCGCCAACGCCGACGTCCAGATGGCCTCCTCGGGCAAGTCGATCCCACTGCGCCGCAACCTTGCCACCAGGTCCCGCGGGGTGAAGATCGAGTTGTTGGTGAGGACCAGGAACGGCTGCCCGGACGACTTCAGCCGGGCGATGAAGTCCGCGGCCCCGGGAATGGGCCGCTCCTCGTGCACCAGGACGCCGTCCATGTCCGTCAGCCAGCTCTGCACCGGGTGGCCCAGGGAGGTGTCGTCGCTCACCGGGCAATCATCACCCAGCACCGATCTGTCTGCGTGGGTGGCTCGAGCGGCGCGCGATGCGGGAGGTGGCCGACTACCTGGGCACCGCGGCGGTGTCGCGCGCCTCGTACGTGCACTCGCGTGTCGTCGACCTGTTCTCGACGTGCTCGAGTCGGCGCCGGCCGCGGCAGACCGAGCCCGGCGGCCCGGTAACCTCACGCTGATGCAGAGCCCGGTGCACACCACCGACGTCGTGGTTGTCGGCGCCGGACTTGCCGGGCTTGCGGCCGCCCGCCGGGCGGCCGAAGCCGGTCTCGACGTGGTCGTGCTGGAGGCCTCGGACGCGGTCGGCGGGCGGGTGCGCACCGACGCGGTCGACGGGGTGCTGCTGGACCGGGGGTTCCAGCTGGTCAACCCGTCCTACCCGGCCGTACGCCGGCTGCTCGACCTGCGCGCGTTGTCGCTGCAACAGTTCGCCGCCGCAGTGGTGGTCGCGCGGGCGTCCGGCTCGTACCGTCTCAGTGACCCTCGCCGCGGGCGGGGCCTGGTCGCCAGCCTCGCCGGCGCCACCGGGGCGCTGCGGGAGAAGGCCGCCTTCGCCCGGTACGCCGTCGTCTGCTCGTACGGCCCGGTGTCCCAGCTACGCGACCGACCTGAGCTGTCCTACGGGGCCGCCCTGGACGCGGCGGGTGTCCACGGCCAGCTGCGTCGCGCTGTGCTCGAGCCGTTCCTGGCCGGCGTGCTGGGCGAGGACCGGCAGGAGACGTCGCGTCGCTACGTCGACCTGGTGCTGCGGAGCTTCGCGCGAGGCGTTCCGTCGCTGCCGGCCGCCGGCATCCAGAAGTTGCCGGATCTGCTGGCCGACGGGCTGCCGGAGGGAAGCCTGCGGCTGAGCGTCCGCGCCCGGGAGGTCACCGGTCGCCGTGTGGTGAGTGCCGGCGGGACCTGGCGGGCGCGCGCGGTGGTGGTGGCCACCGACCCGACGACTGCTTCCGAGCTGTGCGGGCTGTCGCCACCGCGGATGCGGGCGCTGACCACGCTGTACTTCCGGGCCGGATGGTCGCCGGTCCCCGACCGTCGTCCACTCCTGCATCTGGACGGGGACCGGCGCGGCCCGGTCGTCAACTCCGCCGTCGTCAGCGACGCCGCGCCGGCGTACTGCCGGAACGGCAGCCTGGTGGCGGCCACCGTGCTGGGCGCGGCCGACGGCCACGAGGTTGAGGGGCAGGTCCGCCGGCACCTGGCGTTGATCTACCGCACTGCGGTGGAGCCCTGGGAGCTGATAGCGACGTACCCGATCCGCGAGGCGCTGCCGTCGATGGCACCGCCGGTCACGCTGACCCGGCGGGTCGACCTGGGTGACGGGCTGTTCGTCGCCGGCGACCACCGCGAGACTCCCTCCATGCAGGGCGCCCTGGCCTCGGGTGAGCGGGCCGCCCACGCCGTAGTCGCGTCGCTCGGCGCCCCCGCGGCGCGTGACCCGGTCGCGTAGCCGGCGTGCCGGCGAGCAACCACCGGGCCGGGGTACGTGAGCTCGGCCGTTGACGCGCTGCGAACAGCCCAGGCACGATGCCTGTTCCGGGCAGGGCCGGTCGCTCCACGGCCTGCATTGCCCTCGAGTCAATGCTGTGGGCCCGCACTGCGAGGAGATCATCGTGTACCAGTCCGGCTGGGTCTGCTGTCAGATCGCGCCCCCCGACCTGCTGGCCCGTCTGGCGGCCGAGGGTGACGCAGCGCAGCGGGAAGCCGCGATCCAGACCCTGGCCGCGTCGGCGTCACTGCGTACCCAGCGAGGACTCCTCGGCCGGCTGAGGCGCGAGGTGGGCGTCGGCGCGGCCGAGATCGCCGGGCTGGCCGGACTCGAACCGAGCAGTTCCCGGCAGACCGTGTACGACAACCAGCACAACGGGCGCTCGTTCCTGCCCGGCGTCCGCGCGCGCGGCGACGACGACGCACCCGTCCAGGACGCGGCAGTCAACGATGCCTTCGACGCCACCTGGGCGACGTACGACTTCTACCACGCCATCTTCGAGCGGGACTCCCTCGACGCAGCCGGCATGGAGCTGGTGTCGACCGTCCACTACGGCGTGGATTTCGACAACGCGTTCTGGAACGGCGCTCAGATGGTCTACGGCGACGGCAGCGGTCGGGTCTTCCAGGTCGGCGGACTGACCCGATCGATTGACGTCGTCGCGCACGAGCTGACCCACGGAGTCACGGACTTCACGGCCGGTCTCGTCTACAGCAAGCAGTCCGGGGCTCTCAACGAGCACATGTCCGACGTCTTCGGGTCGCTGGTCAAGCAACACTCTGCGGGGCAGACAGCTGACAAGGCAGACTGGTTGATTGGCGCCGACACCCTGGTGCCGGCGCTCGGGCGGGCCTTGCGTTCGATGAGCGAGCCGGGGACGGCGTATTCCGGCGACCGTCAGCCGGGGCACATGGACGACTATGTCGACCTGCCCGACGACAACGACCCGCGCAACGACAACGGCGGCGTGCACATCAACTCGGGCATCCCGAACCGCGCGTTCTACCTCCTGGCTGTCAACCTGGGCGGCTTCGCCTGGGAGAAGGCGGGACGTATCTGGTACCGGGCGCTGACCGAGCGACTTCAACCGGACACGGTGTTCAGCGAGGCCGCTGAGCTCACGCTGGCCGTGGCCGACGAGCTCTACGGACCGGACGAACGAGCGGCCGTCGAGAACGCGTGGCAGGAGGTCGGCGTCCTGTCGTGAAGCTCGTTATCGTCCGAGGCGGCGGGATCGGTGGACCGGTCACGTTGACCGAGCTCGACTCCGACCAGCTGTCTTCCGCGGACTCGCAGGCGCTAGCCGAACAGGTGGACCGGGCTGATCTGGGTAACGTCCCCGAGCCCGCCACCCGCAGGCGACAGCCTGACGAGCTGCTGTACGAGATCGTCGTGCACAACGGTGGGGAACGGCTGATCCTGCGGTTCTCCGAGGCGACCCTGCCGGACGAGATCCGCCTGCTGATCCAGTGGATCGATGGGCGACCGGAGCGTTCCCAGTCGCTGGCCCCGCGCTGACGGCCACTGCCAGCTAAACGGGCGGCGCGCGTCCGCCTGCTTGACCCACGTGGCAGCCCACCAGGGTCACGAGCGACCCAGCGACTGTGAACATGAAGTGCGTAGCCAGCGGCGCACCCTGGTCGTCAGTCAGCAGCAGCCAGCCGTCCCGGCCGGCCGGGACGATCAGGAACAGCGTCGCAGCCACCAGTGCCGCTCGACGCTGCTCCGCGTTCAGGCGCAGCACCGCCACCGGGACGCACACGGCCAAGACCGTGGAGGCCAAGGCGACCAGCCGCGGGACGGCTTCCGCCCGGCCCTGCGGGGTCAGCGGCTCCAGAGCAAGAGACACGGCTCCGGCCACGGCCAGACCGCCACCGGCGAGTGACCACAGATCCCGCTTCACAGCGACGGGGGCCCCCAGCGTCGGGGCGGCCTTGATGCAGGCCACCGCGGCGGCTCCCAGCAGCAACCCGCCGACCAACCGACCCCACAGGCCGGTGATGACGGTGCCCTCGATCGTGGTGACCAGGCCCACGTCGGCGGCGAACAGGTTGTTGACGGTTATGCGAAACCAGAAGGCCAAGGACCACGCCGCCCCGCCGGCGATCAGCCCGACGCCAACAGCTCGCCAACGCGCGCTGAACACGCCGGCGAGCGCGACGACCGCGGCCGCGGCGGGGACGTACAGCCAGCCGATCGCACCTGGGACCCCGAGAGCCACGAAGCCGTCCTGATCCGAGGCCAGGAGGTTCGCCGCCGCGACTGCCGCCGCCCCCACCAGGACGAGCGGAACGACCAGCACCGGGCTGGGCGCTCCTACGCGTTCGCTGACAGGCCCCGGTTCGGGGACTGGGCTGGGCTCAGGCACCGGGCTGGGCTCAGGCGCCGGGCTGGGCTCAGGCACCGGGCTGGGTTCAGGCAGCGGGCTGGGTTCAGGCAGCGGGCTGGGTTCAGGCACCGGGCTGG
>JALYQN010000062.1 GCA_030855835.1 Actinomycetota bacterium
TCCAGACCTATGAGGCATTGGAGGACACTTCGACGGGAGCCACAGTCGATACACCGCCCGACTGGGCTCGGCACGGCTTGCTATTCGGTCTGACCACCACCTTTGCGGCCGACGAACAACGGCTTGCTCACTGGCGCGAAGTCAACCCCGATGAGCCAGAAGTGACGAGATTGGCGCATGTCGCCACCAGTTTCGACCAGTTCGACCGCGCCTTGTGCCGCGACCTGATTCACGCTGGCTGGTGGCTGGCCGGTGCCTGCCTTGCCGCCTACCATCCTCATCTGCTTCCGGACGCCAAAGCAACGCCGGTCTGGAGCCAGCCGTGGTGAGCCGGGCTGCCGTGTGGTGGTGGCCAGAGGCTCTGGAAGGGTTGACGGACAAGGGCTCCAAAACGCTCCGGCGGTTCGCTTACGTCGTCCTGGAGGAACTGGTCGACGAGCAAGTGGTGTTGATGGCCTGGCCCTGGCCCCACGCCGACCAAGCAGGACATCTGTACTGGTCGCCGACCGCCGAGCAAAACCCGCCGACCGCAGCGATCGACCGGGGGCTGCTGCAACATCAGCTCTACCGGCCGAACCGACTGCAACGCGTACCCCGCCTGGGCGACGTCTACGCGGCGTCTGGTCTCGGCCGCGGATGGGATGCGGGGGAGCCGGTCTTGGACGCACGACAGTTGTTCGAGGGTCCGCTGTTTGACATCACGGCGGACGCTCGCGAAGCGTCCAAGCTGGCCTACCTCGGTGCCGTCGCGACCATCCGCGCTCCGCAAGCCACCGATGGGGTCGATCAGCAACTCCTCGCTCAGGCCTCCAAGCGGCGCGCGCGCTTAACCGCCAGGGAGCTGAGGTTGTCTCCACCGCCTGCTCACACAACGAGGTCCCGACGGTGAGCGAGCCGACTCCCCGCCTGCTCGACGTACCAATCGTCGAGGCGGTGTCGGAGGCGACACTCGAAGCTGCTGCGGCCGCACCTGGCAGCCTTGTGGCGGCCATGAAGGCCGACCCGCTAGCGCTGGTCTATTTCCTGCTCAATGTCGGTGATGGAGACAGCCAACTGCTGGTGCTCCCTGCCGACGAGCACGGACGCCGCCGGCTGGTCATCATCGACGTAGCGACGACGACCAAGCTTCCGCGCCTGCTCGACGCGCTGCACGCCGAAGGTCTGATCGAAACCCCGGGCAGCGCGGGCCAAGTTCGCCTCCTGGTGGCCACCCATCCACATCATGACCACATCGGCGGCATGGCCGCACTGGTCGATCTTTTTGACGCTGAGGGTTCCATCGACCAGTTCTGGGAGCCCGGCTACTTTTATCCCAGTCCCTCCTTTCACAACCTCATGCTGCGCCTGGAAGCCCGCCGCGATATCCGGTGGCTGCAGCCGACGTCTGGGACGAGTCTCTATCTAGGCGCGGTACGCCTGACCGTCCTGGGACCGGGGATCGGACTGGTCAACCGGTTCGACACCTACGGCGTCAATGTCAACGACGCCTCCATCACTCTCATGGTGGAGTACCCAGCCACCAAGGTGCGGACCGAATCAGACCCACAAGACTCGCGGCGCATCAACCGGCGGTTGGTTGCCAGCAGGAGCCGGCGCTTGCTACTTGGTGCTGATGCCCAGTTCACGTCGTGGGCGCAGGCGACTGTCGACTTTCCCAACCTGGAACAGGAGTACAACCCCGTCCTTGCACGGGAACTCCGCGGGGCGACCGGCCGGGACTACCTCAAGGCCGACCTGCTCAAGCTGTCCCATCACGGTTCCAAGCACGGCGTCAACATTGAGCTGCTCGAGCGCGTGGCCGCCCCGATCACCCTCATCTCCTCCCAGGTAGGGGGTGGCAGTTACAAGTTCCCGCACCTACTGGCGATGGAAGCGGTACGCGAAGCACGGCAGGCCACGACCACCAGCCGCGCAGACAGGAAGTCCGACTACGACCTCGGCGTCCACATCACCGGCGGCAGCCTGGACACCGGAACCCCGCTCGGGTCGATCGCCGCCGTGATCGGTTCATCTGGGTCGGCGCCAATACGCATCTTTCGGCTCCACGACGATGCTGCGGCCGATGTGGACCTGCACATGTCACGGATGTGTCGCTGAGCGGCGGGGGCGCGTCAGTTTGGAGACTGGTGCCGGCCTCTCATCGACGTCAATCTTGCGCGGGCGGGGGCTTGCGAAGGTTGCGCGAAGCAGGAACAGTCTCCCTGAGGCTCTGAGTTCAGCCAAGGAGGCGCGGGCATGCGCTATCGACCGATCGACAGTGATCCCCGAGACGGGAGGTTGGGGCGCTTCATCCCCGACGACTGGGGCCATGTTGACAACCACCCGCTGACGGCGCTGCCGCCAGTAGAGCGTCCCGAGCAAGCCCCAGTCGTCCTGGGCGTCAACTGGTACAGCGAGTTCGATGACCCTGAGGTCGATGAGCAGTCAGGGGAGCACTTCGTCGCCCGCGGTGGCGCGGGTTCACTGACGCAGATCCGCGGCGGCCACTGTGTGTGTCTCGAGCCCGGCGGTGAGCCCGACCAGGAAGAGTGGTGGGACTTCTACGACCAGGGCGCGGAGGGAGCCTGCGTGGGTTTCGGCTGGTCGCGCTGCATGACCATCCTCAATCAGGGAAACATGTACGCGGCCCGGTGGCTGTGGGACCGCTCGAAAGAGCTGGATCAGTGGCCGGAGACCAAGCCGGGTGACAACAACGGGACTTCGGTGCGCACGGCCGGCGATGTCTTGCGTCGATCCGGTCATGTGTCCTGGCAGGCGGGCTACGCCGACGATGACCACACGGTTCGCGACGACTACAGCCCAGAGCACAAGGCGGGCATCCAGCATTTTCGCTGGGCACGGACCGTTGATGAGGTGCACCAGGTCCTGGCAAATGCTCGCGCCGACGAACTGGGAGCTGTGCCCTTCCTCAACTCATGGGGCCGTGATTACCCACACCGCACCTGGATGCCCGATGACGTGCTCGAGAGACTCATAGCAGAGGATGGCGAGATCGCCGTCCCCACGGACCGCTGACCGGCAACCCAACGTTAGCCGTTCGCCGAGTCATCAGGCTCGCGTTTCGTAGGTCTCCAGTTGACTGAACAGGCCTAGCTGCTCCGTCGAACTGACGGTATAGCGCTCGCTGATTTGATCGAGCACCCCACCAGTGCCGCTCAAGATTCCGCTCAGCAGCAGCAGATAATTTGTGTTCATCGAGTGCGCGGAACTGAACGGTCGCAAAGTTTTCACGATGCCGACCCCGACTGGGTTCCTGGGAGATGTTCGGCACGACGTCCTCGCGGACGAAGTCCTCGAACCCCCGTTTGACGGCCTCAACTTGATTGACGAGTCGTCGAGCTTCATCGTCATCAACGTCCGACAAATCCACCTGGGTCAGGTCGGGTACCCCCTTTGGCCAGACACGAAGCCGCCACACAATCTCAGATCCCATGCCGCCTGTCCCTTCATTCTCGACCTCCCGGGGCGCCACAGCGATCGGCTGCCCCATGCTTGCGGGGGAAGGGTAGAGAGCATCGACAGCATCGGCAATCGACCTGCTCGCTACCCCACTCGGCTCCATCTGGGGGGCACGACGACACCTGCGTCGACTGTTCACGCGCTAACGCCAGCAGGACGGTGATGCGATACCGGGTGGTCATGCCCCGGGCCGCTGAGGGCAGGGAGTGACAGAAGAGGCGGCAGAGGTCCATGCTAGGCATCCAGCGAGAGCAGCCGAGGGGTCAGCATGGACACCCAGGTACTGGTGACCATCGACGAGGACGGGGCTGACGCGTTGCGCCTGGAGGCGCTGTCGCTCGGTCTGCGGGGTGAGTTGTTGACGCTGGACGTCGACGACGTCCGGCATGTCCCTGGCGGCGAGGTCCCACGCGGTGCGCGAGCGATCGACGTGGCTGCCGTCGGTGCGTTGATGGTGACGCTGACGGGGTCCGTGGACCTCGTGGGCCGGATCGTGGGCAGCGTACGGTCCTGGCTGGCACGCGGCTCACCGGAGCGGACCGTCGAGCTGTCGGTCGGTGACAAGACACTCAAGCTGTCCGCGGCGTCCCCGGAACAGCAGGAGCGGCTCGTCGAGGAGTTCCTCCGGTCGGTAGGGCGAGCGTGAGCCATGACCGGCACCCGGGTCGCCCTGGTTGTTGCGACTGACCGCTACGCCGACCCGACGCTGCACGGTCTCGCCGCTCCCACCGCCGATGCCGACGCGCTCGCCGAGGTCCTTGGTGACGAGCGGCTTGGGGACTTCCATGTGGATGTGCTGCGCAACGCCCCCTCGTACACCATCGCCGAGCGGGTCGAGGGTCTGTTCAGCGGTCGCCACCCTTCCGACGTGGTCCTGCTGCACTTCTCGTGCCACGGGATCAAGGACGAGTCGGGGGAGCTCTTCCTCGCCGCCACGAACACCCTTCCCGATCGGCTCGCCTCCACCGCTGTCGATGCGGGTCTGGTCAACCGGCTGATGGGCCGCAGCAGGGCGCAAAGTGTCGTGCTGTTGCTCGACTGCTGCTACGGAGGCGCGTTCGAGCGGGGTCTCGTGACCCGTGGCGACGGCGACGCCCATGTCGGCGAGCAGTTCACCAGCGAGACCGCCGACAGCGGCCGCGGCCGGGTGGTCATCACCGCCTCGAGCGCCATGGAGTACGCCCTCGAGGGGACCACGCTCACCACGGGCGGCAGGACGTCGCCGTCGCTGTTCACCGGAGCCCTGACGGACGGCATCCGCAGCGGGGAGGCCGACCGGGACCACGACGGCAGGGTCGGCCTCAACGAGTTGTACGACTACGTCTACGACACGGTCCGCGAGCGCACACCGAACCAAACGCCGAGCCGCTGGGACTTCGGTGTTCAGGGCGATGTGGTCATCGCCCGCAACCCGCGGCGGCGGATAATTCCTGCCCCGCTGCCCCGCGAGATTCTCGACCTGGTCGAGCATCACGCCGCCGGGGTCCGGCTGGGTGCGGTTGACGAGCTTGCCGGGCTGGCGTGCCGGGACAACCTGGCGCTAGCGGCCGGGGCCATCGTCGTGCTCAGCCAGCTGGTCGACGACGACAGCCGCCGGGTCGCCAGTGCCGCGAGCCAGACACTGCAGACCCTTCGGCCGCGTATCAGCCCGAACACGATCGACCTCGGTGAGCTGCCGGCCGGACCCACCTCGGCGACTACCACCGCCGCCGTCGAGGGCGGCCCGCTCGTGCTGGCATCTACGGTGACGACCACAACGCCCGAGATTCAGGCGGAGCTGGATGGTCCGTCCCTCGAGGTGAGGGTGAGTGTGCGGGAGCCCGGGCCGGTGAGTGGTGTCGTGACGCTTGCGGGAGCGGCTGGCGAAGCACATGTGCGAGTCACGGCGACAGTGGCCGTTCCCGGCGAGCCAGGTGCACCACCTCGTCGGCTGCCCGAACCGACGCGCCACACCGGCGTACGGGGCAGTGATACGGCGCCACCAATCACTGAACCCAGCCCGGTGCCTGAACCCAG
>JALYQN010000105.1 GCA_030855835.1 Actinomycetota bacterium
CTGGGTGACCGCGGCGATGTGGATCATGTGGTTGACCCGGCGGTTCCCGGCCCGGGAGAGGCGGTGTGTCGGTTCTGCTCGCCGGAGGAGGCGTCCAGGGGTGCGGTTCCGGTCCAGGACGCGAAGCGGTTGCGGTCGGCGAACCGGGCGATGTCACCGACGTCGGCCAGGATCCGGGCCGCCACGACGGCGCCGACACCGTGAATGTCCATGAGTCGTGACCCGTGGGCCAAGACCATGGCCTTCAGCTCGGCGGTCGACTTCTTGATCTTCGCTTCGACGCCGATGAGCTCGGCCAGCTCCTCCGCTGCAATGTGGCGGCGGGTCTTCCCGGCGACGTCGCGTGGGCGGACCCCTGCCAGCATCGCCTTGGCCTGGCCGGTGGTGATGTCGCGTTTGGCCTGGCCAGGCAGGAGCTCAGCCAGGAGCGCTTGGAGTCGGCACACGATCTGGACCCGACGACGAGTGAGGGCCTCGCGTCGATCGGTCAACATCCGCATCGCTTCCAGTTCGCCGTCGACCTTCAGCACCCGCAGATTGGACGTGCGGACCGCCACCACAGCGACGGAGTGCGCGTCCAGGGCATCGGTCTTGCGGTTGTGTCCGGTGTCGAACAGCCGTACCCGTGCGGCGAGCTTGGCCGGCACATCGACAACCTGCTCCCCGGCCTCGAGTAGCCGCTGGGCGAGCGGACGGCCGGCACCGTTGGCGCCCTCGACTGCCCAGACCCGCTCCGGCCACGCCCTGGCGTAGCTGCGCATAGCTGCGTAGCCAGCCCGGTCGGTGAGAAACCGACCCGAACCCAACAACTGCTCGGCACGGTCGACGACCTCGATCGTCGCTGACAGCTTGTGGGGATCGACCCCGATGACGACCTGTTTCATGCGCTGCTCCCGCCTGCGCTGGATCCAATGTGGACGGCGAGGTGGGCATTGCTACTACGAGCTGGGCAGTCCCCTCTTGAGCCACGCCTCGTCACGGTGCCCGGCGGGCTGCAGACCGGAGGAGAGCCACACCCGCGAACGAGTGGGCAGCCCAGAAGAGAGCGAACCCGACGGGCACCTAGACCGAGTCTGGCCAGACACCGGCCCTACCGGAATCGTCTAGTAGCCCAGAGTGACGCACACATCACGGCGTGGATCTTGGCCATTGTGGGTGGTCCCGGTCGGGCCAACGTGGTCCCGGGCGCCCCGCCCGTTGACCGCCGTACGCAGGTCGCAGTTGACTGGAGGCCACACTGTTTCCGAGGGAGGCAGAATGTCCGGCAAGGTGGTGCACTTCGAGATCCCGTTCGACGATGGCGACCGGGCACGGAGGTTCTACGGCGAGACGTTCGGTTGGCAGCTGGTCCCTGTGCCAGACATGAGCTACACGATGGTGATGACCGGTCCGAGCGACCCCGAGCAGGGCCCGACCGAGCCGGGCTTCATCAACGGGGGCATGTTCGAGCGCAGCGAGGAGTTCCCGGGCAAGGCACCGAACATCGTGATCGACGTGCCAAGCGTCGATGAGGCGTTGCGCAAGGTCGAGGCGGCCGGCGGGAAGACGGTGACCGAAAAGATGCCCGTAGGGGACATGGGTTTCGCTGGTTACTTCACGGACACCGAGGGCAACCTGTTCGGACTCTGGGAGACCGCCTGAGCCGTTGCGGGCCCCCAGAACGAGAGCGCACACGCCGGGTGCCCCCACCGCGAGATCGGGCAGGTGTCCAAAGCCTCGATCCGCGCTCCCCAACTGCGTCATTCCGCCGCATCGGCGCCTCCTCATCCGTCGGGCGCTGCGTGCTTCCGAGTTAGCCGCGGGACGAGATGCCTAGCTCGAGAAGGCATTCCTGACCTCCAGGCAAAGTGATCGGTCCGTGACCACGGCGTCGGCGTACGGCGTGGCGAGGAATGCCACCAGCTCACGCGGGGCTGATTCGCGGGTCGGCATCCGGCACGGGGCTGAGATCGGTCACTTGACCGCCACCCCCTCCCCGCGTCAGGGATTGGGCGCTTGGGGAGGGGCCGTACCGTGGAGGAATGAGCGTCGCACCGACCTGGCGCATCACCCTCGGCAACCGCTTCGCAGGCGAGCTGCCGGAGCTGGCCGTCGGTTGGCAGGCCGAGGAGTTCCCTGACCCGCGTCTGCTGGTGCTCAACGAACTACTTGCCGCTGACCTAGGGTTCGATCCGGCGTGGCTACGGGAGCCCGAAGGCGTTCAGCTCCTGGTGGGCAGTGCGGTGCCCGACGGCGCCACGCCTGTGGCCCAGGCCTATGCCGGCCACCAGTTCGGCGGCTATGTTCCCCGCCTCGGTGACGGCCGCGCCCTCCTCCTCGGCGAGGTCACCGACGCCGAGGGCCGGCAACTCGACCTGCACCTGAAGGGTTCGGGCCGGACGCCGTTCGCCCGCGGCGGGGACGGGCTGGCCGCGGTCGGCCCGATGCTGCGCGAGTACGTCGTGAGTGAGGCGCTGCACGTCCTCGGCGTTCCCACCACCCGGTCGCTGGCCGTGGTGGCGACCGGACAGCGGGTCGTCCGCGAGACCGTCCTGCCCGGGGCGGTGCTCAGCCGTGTGGCCAGCAGCCACCTGCGGGTGGGCAGCTTCCAGTACGCTGGCGCCACCGGTGGCGTCGACCTGCTGCGCCGACTGGCCGACCACGCCATCGCGCGCCACCACCCGGCCGCAGCCGGGTCCGGCCGGCCCTACCGGGCGCTGTTCGAGGCGGTCGTCGCGGCCCAGGCGTCACTGGTCGCCCGGTGGATGCTGCTCGGCTTCGTGCATGGGGTGATGAACACCGACAACATTACGATCTCCGGCGAGACCATCGACTACGGCCCCTGTGCGTTCATTGACGCCTTCGACCCGGCCACGGTGTTCAGTTCCATCGACCACGGTGGTCGCTACGCCTACGGCAACCAGCCGCTCGTGGCCGAGTGGAACCTCGCCCGCCTCGCCGAGACCCTCCTGCCGCTGCTCGACGAAGACGAGGAGCGGGCGGTCGAGCTCGCGGTGGAGTCGCTGGGCGGCTTTCGGCGCCAGTACAGCGACGCCTGGTCGGCCGGCATGCGGGCCAAGCTCGGGCTGCCCGAGGGTTTGCACAGTGCTGTCGGTGAGACCCTGGTCGATGACCTGGTCCGGCTACTGCGCGACGGTCGTGTTGACTGGACCGGCTTGTTCCGGGCGCTGGGTGCCGCTGCCCGCGGTGACACCGAGCCGGCGCGTAGCCTGTTCCTGGACCTAGCGGCATTCGACGCCTGGGCCGAGCAGTGGCGTGCAGCCGGCCCGGATGCCGACGCGATGGACCGCGCAAACCCCGTCTACATCCCGCGCAACCACCTGGTTGAGGAGGCGCTGAACGCGGCCACCGACGGTGACCTCGACCCGGTCCGGAGGCTGCTGGAGGCGGTCTGCTCGCCCTACGACGAGCGGCCCGACCTGGAGCGCTACGCCCAGCCGGCACCGGAGCACTTCGGCGCCTACCAGACCTTCTGCGGCACCTGAGCGCTCCGAGCTACTGCATGTCGCCGGCGCCGCGGAACCTCACGTCGATCTGCCCACCGGGGAGGCATGACGCTCACGATTCTCAATCCCGCGCGACCTCCCGACACCCCTCTATTAGCTCGATCCGCGCGCATCCTGAACACGAGTCACACCGCCGCGTCTGGCTCGAGATCGCCGCCCCGCCATCCCTCCCGGTTCCCGTGGCAGGTGTGCGCAGTGGGCAGCGATCTCGCATGGACCTTGGGCGGATAGGTCGGCCATCTTGTCGATCGCCGTGGCGCCGCGGCGCCTCACGGACTCGAATCAGGGAACGCTGGCGCACCCTCGCGGTGGCGCCGGTACCGTCACGCGATGAGCGAGTCGAGCCGCCGCGTCGGCGAAACGGCAGCTCGGACAGGTTTCGCGGGCGTCGTCTGGCTCGAGCGGGCTGGCGTCGTCGCCCTCGACGCGGCGTACGGACTGGCCGACCGACGCCACGGCATCGCGATGACCACCGACAACCAGCTGGGCATGGCGAGCGGCTCCAAAACATTTACTGCCTTGGTGGTGTTGCGTCTGGTGGAGGAGAGGCTGCTGAGTCTCTCGACCACCGCACGTCAGGTCCTGGGCACCGATCTCCCGCTCATCGCGGACGACGTCACGATCGAGCACCTGCTCTCCCACCGGTCCGGCATCGGCGACTACCTCGACGAAGACGAGTTCGACAGCGAGGACTACGTGATGTCTGTCTCAGCGCACCGGCTGGTGACAACGGAGGACTTCCTCCCGATCCTCGACGGCTACCCGACGAAGTTCCCGGCCGGTGACCGGTTCTCCTACTGCAACGGCGGCTTTGTCGTGCTCGCCCTGGTCGCGGAGCGTGTCTCTGGCCGCTTCTACCACGACCTTGTGCGCGAGCTGGTGTGTTCCCCCGCAGGCATGGCCGACACCGAGTTACTGCGCTCCGACGCTCTTCCCGGCAGGACGGCACTGGGCTACGTCGAGGTCGAGGGCCAATGG
>JALYQN010000063.1 GCA_030855835.1 Actinomycetota bacterium
ACCCCGAGCACGTCGGCTGCCTGCGCGATGGTCAACCAGGTGGAGCCGCCGGGCCGGTCAGAGGCGGTGTCGCCGGACGAGGCGGCATTCGGCAGTACGGGCCGCGTCGGTGTTCAAGTCCCCCCTCGGACACCAGAGAACCTCAGGTCTGTCCTGGGATCTTGTCGCGGCGAGGTGGCAGAAGGTCGCCCTGCGGCAGCCGGTCTCTCCTGGTGAAGAGTTGTGCGCACGCGTCTGCAGGACATGTCTCACCCAGCCAAGGACCCGCCGAAGATCTGCCAGGCCAGCGCGGACTTGGCGCCCAGGCTGAGCACGAGGTAGACCTTCTCCCCGAACGCGTAGCTGCGCCACGGCCCGACTTCGCGGTACTGCATGTACTGGTTGAGCGCGAAGGACATGAAGAACACGAAGAGCGAGATGAAGATGCCGTAGACGAACCCAGGGACCGTCTCGGACCCGACAATGTTGAGGCTGATCGCGACCCAAGGGGCGGCGCCAGCGATGCAGCCGAACCAGAACGGCAGCATCGTCGTCGACGCCCGGTCGGGGGGGTTCATCTTCTCTTGGAGCCAGCCGAAAAGGATCATCGCCACGTTGGTCCCGACGATGGCGATCGCGGCGGTGAGCTGGGTGATCCCGGCGTAGAAGGCGATGAGCAGAATCATGATCGTGGCACTGAGCGTGTACTCGACCCAGCGGAACCGGTTGATCCCACGCTTCAGATCGCCTTCGTAGCGGGCGCGAAACACCGTCGAGGTCAGACCGTGGTCGAGCGCAGCCAACGCCAAGAACGCGGCCACGGCGACGCCGACGGGTACGTCGAATATGTTGGACGGTTGAGGAAGACGGCTGCCCGGCGGTCCTTCAGGGTAGGCCGTGGACAGATCGATCGCGAAGTCCGAGGCAAGGACCAACACGGCGAGCGCCTGCGCGGCATGGAGCACCGTCAGACCAAGGTTCCACCGCCTCATGTCGATCAGTCGGGCCTCGTCGACACCTGAGGCGACCCTTCGTGCGGTGTGGGAGGAACGCTGTTGGCTCGTCACGCGGTTCAGTATTGCCACTGCGAGTGACTCGGCCAACGAGAAAGGCGATCGGTGCCATCGCCACCAGAGCTCTATCGCCAGGGACGCCCGCATCCATCGCGGGAAGCGCAATCTGTTCGCGCGGATCCCGTCAGCCGGTCCGCATACCATCGCAGCGTGGCCCTGCAGCATGTCGTCGGCAGGGTACGCCTGGTCACGGGAGTCTCGCTGCCCTACGTCGTCAGAGGCGATCCGTCAGGCGCCGCGGTCCTGCTGCTGCACCCATGGACTGAGTCGCTGCGCTGCTTTGACCGCCTCATCCCCCTGCTGCCGCCGTCGCTGCATGTTGTGGCGATCGACCAGCGTGGCCATGGTGACGCAGACAAGCCGGCCGACGGCTACTGGCTCGCGTCGTTCGCGAGCGACGTTGTGGCCTTCATGGACGCGGTCGGTCTGGTCTCCGCGGTTCTGGTGGGCTCCTCCAGCGGCGGCTACGTCGCCCAGCAGGTGGCCGTCGACAGCCCCGACCGGGTGGCCGGCCTCGTCCTGGTCGGTTCACCGCGCAGCCTGCACGGCCGTCCCGCATTCGCGGATGAGGTGGAGCGCCTCCAAGACCCGGTCAACCCGGCGTGGGTGCGAGAGTCGCTGACCTGGTTCCCGCGAATGCACCACGTGCCGGACTGGTTCGTCGAGGCCCGGGTTCAAGACGGACTCCGCGTGCCGGCGCATGTCTGGCGGGACGCCCTGATGGGTCTCTGCACCGCACCACCTCCTACTGACGTGGGAACGATCGCCGCCCGCACCCTCATCATCTGGGGTGACCATGACGATCTCCTCCCACGAGAGGACCAGCAGGCCATGGCTGCCGCCATCGCGGGCTCGCGGCTGGTCGTGTACGAGGACACCGGCCACTTGGTGTTGTGGGAGCAGCCGGAGCGGCTCGCCACCGACCTCACCGCCTTCATCAGCGGTCAGCAGTCAACAACAGCGTCGAGCTGAGGGCGTTCGCCAACCACCGGGTCTGTGACGATCGCGCGGCGGAGAGGTGCGCTTGGCCGAACCTGCGGCAGCATGAAGGTATGAATCAGCGCGAGGAGTTCATCACCTGGGTGCACTCGGTTCTCAGGGATGCGGAAGTGGCCGTTCACAGCGGTGACGCCGGGCCGCGCCGCGCCATCTGGTCCCGAAACAATCCGGTGACCGTGCTCGGGGCTTGGCGGAATGCCGTCGGACAGCAGGAGCTCGACGAGCTGTTCACCCATCTCGCGGACAGCTTCTCGGACTGCACGTCCTACGAGCTCGAGCTCGTCGAAGCCGAGGTGCTCGGGGACGTCGCCTACACCGTCGGCTTCGAGCACACGACGGCGTCGGTCAACGGGGTGCCGAGCAGTTACACCTTGCGGGCGACGCAGATCTATCGGCGGGAAGCCGGCGAGTGGAAGGTGGCCCACCGACACGGCAGCGCCCCTCCTGGTTGATCAGCTGAGTTCTCGGCAGGCTCTACCCGACGGGAGCCAGGCCCCGCTGGGGCTACACCAACGGGGGTGACCCGCTATGGGGGATCGATTCAGTAGGGAGCGAGGAGCTGGTCGCGGCACGCCTCAGCGAACCAGGTTTCCCACTCTGTCGGTGACCAGCCCCGCCGGTCCACGAGTAGTAACCAGACGTCGGGGTGGTTGAGCGTCCAGAGCAGGTCAGTGGCGCGCTCGACGTCGAGGCCGGGTCGCAGGGCTCCCTTGCTTGCCAGGCTTACGACGATCGCGTGCTGGTTGGCCCAGAAGTCGGTCTGAATCAGTTCCCACAGCGCCGCGAGGTCGGCGTCGACGGAGGCGGCGTCTCGGATCACCTTGAGCATGGGTCCTATACGTGTCTTGACGACCCGGGAGTTCGCGGCTGTCATCGCCAGCTGCCGCTGTGGATCGGGCTCGGACCAGAGCGCCATGTACCAGGGCCGTTCGGCGACAGGCGTGTCGTCGAGGTCGCCCTTGAGCGACAGGTCCCACACGGACCTGAGCAGCCCGGACTTGCTGGCATAGGCGTTGTAGACAGTTTTGAGCGAGACGTTCGCGCGGGCCGCTATCGCGTCCATGGTTGTCGCCGGGTAACCCCGCTCGACAAACAGGCCCCGAGCCGCTACGGCCAGTCCCAGGCGCCGCTCAGCTGCCTGACGTGCTCGCAGGGTGGAGTCGTAGCTCCGCGAGGCCTTGACTCCGTCCACCACGAGCCACAGACTATCCACATTCGATACTCACGTAGTGTAGCCAATCTGGAGAAGGCGACCACATGACAACCGACACTGTCCAGCCCACCGCCCAACAGATCCGTCAGCGTGTCCACGCGATGTGGGGGCTGGTCGCCGAGTCGTGGGGTGAGCATGCCGACCATGTCGAGCAACGTTCCCAGGTGGTGACACGCCTGATGATCGATGCTGTCGCGCCTGCTCCCGGCGATGAGGTGCTCGAGCTTGCCTGCGGTGCGGGTGGCCTGGGGTTGGCCATCGCCGACCGGGTAAGCCCCGGCGGACGCGTGATCCTCTCCGACGTTTCGCCTGAGATGGTGGCGATCGCCGCCGCGCGCGCTGCGCGACGAGACACACCAGGTGCAGCAAGCCCAGAGATACATGTGCAGGTCGTCGACCTGGAGCAGATCGATCTGCCGGACGCCTCTTTTGACATCGTGGTCTGCCGCGAGGGACTCATGTTCGCGCTCGACCCCGCCCAGGCCGCGAACGAGATCGCCCGCGTCCTGCGGCCCGGTGGACGAGTGGCACTCGCCGTGTGGGGCCCGCGCAACCGCAATCCCTGGCTCGGGGTGCTCGCAGACGCGGTGCAGGAGCACACCGGCTCCCCTGTTCCCCCTCCCGGCGTCCCCGGTCCGTTCTCTCTGGGTACGGACGGCGCGCTCGCGAGCACGCTAGCCGGGGCCGGCCTCGAACAGGTGGCCGTCGAGCAGGTGGCCGTGCCCACCCACGACCCATCCTTCGACGACTACTGGCAACTGCGCACCGATCTGGCAGGGCCACTCAAGAGGCTCCTCGAAGGCATGCCCCAGCAGGATCGAGCCGCAATCCAGCAGATCGTCCGCGCGAGGTTGTCGCCGTACCAGACCTCAACTGGCCTCGAGATCCCTGGCCTGGCTTACATCGGCTTAGCCCGCCGAGCGGCCCACGCCCAGTAGGTGACCGCTGGCCCAGGTCCGGCACGGTGATCTGACTCAGCTTTACCCCGACCGTGACGGTTTCACGCTGCAGCGCCAGCATGGTTGCGCAGTGGTGCAAGCGCCGTGCTCCAAGTGACGACCTGGTCCAGCATCGTGTTTAGCGTGGGCAGGCTGTGCTCGCTTGGCTTGAAGGTGCTGAAGTTCTCGAACTCGGTCTTCAGCGACAGGACCACCTGCTGTCGGACATCAGCCATCTGTAGTTCCCCTGCGATCAGCCGCAGGTGCTCGACGGCTCGGGCCCCACCGGTGGCGCCGTAGGAGACGAATCCGACCGCCTTATTGTTCCACTCGGCGTACAGGTAGTCGATCGCGTTCTTCAGCACACCGGAGGTGCTGTGGTTGTACTCGGGGGTAACGATGACGAAGCCGTCGAACGAGGCGATCTTCGCCGCCCACCGCTTGGTGTGGTCGCCCTGGTACTGACCGAACGAAGGAGGCAGCGGCTCGTCCAGGTGTGGGAGCGGGTAGTCGCGCAGGTCGAGGAGTTCGAAGCGCGCGTCGCGGCGGCGCGAGGCCACATCCAGCACCCAGCGGGCGACCTGTTCACCGTTGCGATTGGGGCGGGTACTGCCGAGGATGATGCCGATTCTGGTCACGTTTGGCTCTCCTTATCAGTTTGCTGCGTCAAGCAAGTGTATCTGGTACTTGCTTCGCAAAGCAAGTACTCTGGGCTCCATGACGACGAGAGCCGCCCGATCCCCAGCCGTGGCCCCCCTGAGCGTCGAGGAGGAGGCATTTCTGCGTGCGTGGTCTCGGGCGGCCTTGACCGTCCCTCGTGCCCTGGACGCGGACCTGCTGGTTGGTCAAGGCATGTCGCTGAGCGAGTACACCGCGTTGATGCATTTGTCCGAGGCATCCGGGCGGACCCTGAGGATGAGCGATCTGGCGTCGGCGTGTGCGCTCTCGCTGAGTGGCATGTCGCGGATCGTGGGGCGACTGGAGACCCAGGGGCTGGTGAACCGGGAGCGATCCTCCTGCGATGGTCGTGGCTCGAGCGCCGTGCTCACGGAGGCTGGCCTGCGCCGGCTCCGGCGCGCGTGGCCCACTCACCTGGCGAGCGTGAGGCGCAACGTTATGGATCACCTGGGAAACCTCGACCTGCCCGCTGTCACCAACGCCTTGCAGAGCTTCGCCTCCGACGGCTCGATCGGGACACGCGCTGGAGGTTGAGCCGCCGATGCTTGGCCAAGCACTTGCCCTGCCGCTCGAAGGCCGTGAAAGTGCCCACCCCGCTATCTCCTGGGCTGCCCGGAGGAAGCCGGCCCGGCCAGCCGGCGTGCCGCGGCTCATCCGCAGCTGATCGGCCCGCCTCGGTCGAGGACGCGACCGGCCGGTGTCACGAACGTGTACC
>JALYQN010000165.1 GCA_030855835.1 Actinomycetota bacterium
GGGGCAGGTCGTGGGACACGCTGATCGCCCGCCGGGCCAGCCGCCGCGCGTACAGCCGCGGTAGCCGGGACTGCAGCCGAGCGACGGCGATCGCCTGGGAGGCGCCCACCCACATGAAGCCGGCCAGGATGCAGGCGAACGCCACGTCGATGAGCTGCACCCCGGTGCCGGTGGCCGCGGCCACCACCAGCGGGTACGTCAGCGCCAGCACCGCCCGGCCGCGGCCGCCCCAGCCGGCGACGAGGCTGGCGGTCAGAGGGCGGCCGGTCGCCCCCCACACCAGCGCACGCAGCACCCGGCCACCGTCGAGTGGGAGGCCCGGCAGCAGGTTGAGGACGCCGATGATCAGGTTCGCGCCGGCCAGGGCGCGCAGGCTCAGACCGAGCAGGCCGTCCGGCGCGAGCGGGGTCAGGGCCAGTGCCACCCCGCCGACGGCCAGGGAGGTCAGCGGCCCGACGATGGCGATGACCCCCTCGCGACGAGCGGTGGTCGCCTCCTCGGCGATCTCGGTGACCCCGCCGAGGAAGTGCAGCTCGATCGACCTGACCGTCATGCCGTATGCCCTGGCGGCGAGGGCGTGCGAAACCTCGTGCAGCAGGACCGACATGTACAGCAGCACCGCGAA
This sequence comes from Actinomycetota bacterium, assembly GCA_030855835.1. GTDB lineage: Bacteria > Actinomycetota > Actinomycetes > Propionibacteriales > Nocardioidaceae > JACCVL01. The sequence continues at coordinate 626 of JALYQN010000165.1, forward strand.
GGCCGCGCCGGCGACGTAGGCCAGGTTGCCGAGCCCAGGCGAGGCGATCTCGATGCGTGGGGCCATCAAGACCGCGATGATCCCCGCGATGAGGAACCAGGACGACCGGATCTGGACGTCGATCCCGGCGATGGTGCCGACCCGGATCACGCCAGGTCCGCGGTCTTGGCTCACAAGGCCTCACGCTATCCGGCCGCGCCGGGCCGCCAGTCGCACAGGCGCGCGGCGCGGCGCGCGGAGGGGCAACGGAGCCGGCTCAGTACACAGCCGGGGCGGGGACGAGGGCCGGGCGGCGGGTGGACAGGTGCATGTCGAGATCGTGCTGGGCGGAGTCCCGGCGCTGGACCGCCTCCCGCAGCGCAGCACGGAACGCCTTCTCGCAGCGCTGGCCGGGTGCGCGGGTGCTCATCAGCGAGCCGATCACACAGATCTTGAGCCGCAGGCGGTGTTGCAGCTGCGTCTCGACGTTGTCCACACCATTACTCACAGTATCTACTATATCACTGTCAGTCGCCAAAAGGGCGATAGTGGTCCCCTCAAGAGCTGTCTGGTCCGGCCGGTTGGTTCAGCCCGTCGATGTGGCCGTCCCGACCATCGCGGCGGCGGCGGCCGGGCGGATCTCCCCGGCCTGGATCTGCTCAGCGAAGTGGCAGGCCACCCGGTGGCCGGAGCGGAGCTCGCGCAGCTCGGGACGCTCGTCGTCGCACCGCGACCGCTGCCGGTAGGGGCAACGGGTGTGGAACCGGCAGCCGGTCGGCGGGTCGGCCGCCGACGGGATGTCCCCACGGAGGAGGATCCGCTCGCGATGGTCCTCCACCACGGGGTCGGGCACCGGCACCGCTGACATCAGTGCCCGCGTGTACGGGTGCAGCGGGGCCTCGTACAGCTCGTCCGAGCCTGCCTGCTCCACGATCGCGCCGAGGTACATCACCGCCACCTCGTCGGATACGTGCCGGACCACGGCCAGGTCGTGCGCGATGACCAGGTAGGTGAGCCCGAGACGGTTCTGCAGGTCCTCGAGCAGGTTGAGCACCTGCGCCTGCACCGACACGTCGAGGGCAGACACCGGTTCGTCGGCGATCACCAGTGCCGGTTCGAGCCCGACGGCGCGGGCGATCCCGATCCGCTGGCGCTGCCCGCCGGAGAACTCGTGCGGGTAGCGCCGGGCGGCGTTCTGGGGCAGACCGACCAGGTCCAGCAGCCGGGGCACGGTCTGCTCGTCGACCTTCTTGCGGTGCGCCCGCATCGGCTCGGTGAGCAGCGTCTGCACGTTCTGCCGCGGATTGAGGCTCGCCATCGGGTCCTGGAAGACCATCTGCATGCCCGAGCGCCGTTGCCGCAGCTGCTCGCCCTTCAACGCGGCTATGTCGTCGCCGTCGAACTCGACGGTGCCGGCGGTGGGGGTGACCAGGTGCAGGATGCCCCGGCCCAGCGTGGACTTGCCCGACCCGGACTCACCGACCAGCCCGACGGTCCGCCCGCGCGGCACGTCGAGGTCGACGCCGTCGACGGCCTTGACCTGGCCGACCGTGCGCTGCAGCACGATGCCCTGCTTGATCGGGAAATGCACCTTCAGGCCGCGCACCCGCAGCAGCATGTCGTCCGCGGTCACGGTGTCACCTCGGCAGGCGCCTCAGCAGGCTGATCGGCGTCGAGAGGGTGGAAGCAGCGCAACGACTCCGCATGCCCGCGCGCGCTGACCTCCAGTGCCGGCGTCCGACTCGTACACACGTCGAGGCGGTTGCCGCAGCGGGGCGCGAACGCGCAGGCGTCGTGCCACGGCAGCGCATCGTTGGGCGAGCCGGGGATCGGTTGCAACGGCTGCCCGCGGGGCGAGTCCAGCCGCGGGATGGACGCCAGCAACCCGCCGGTGTACGGGTGCCGCGGGCTGGCGAAGAGCGGGCGGCGCGGCGCGGACTCCACCACCCGGCCGGAGTACATGACGTGCACCTCGTCGCACAGACCGGCGACGACGCCCAAGTCGTGGGTGATCAGCACCAGGGCGGTGCCGGTGCCCACGACCAGCTCCCCCAGCAGCTCGAGGATCTGCGCCTGGATGGTGACGTCGAGTGCCGTGGTCGGCTCGTCGGCGATGAGCAGCCGCGGCTCGCAGGCCAGGGCGATGGCGATGAGCACCCGTTGCCGCATGCCGCCTGACAGCTGGTGCGGGTACTCCCCCAGACGCCGGCTACCGTCGGAGATGCCGACCTTGCCCAGCAGGTCGCCGGATACCTCCCGGGCGTCCTTGCGCGACAGCTGCTTGTGTCGCTGCAGCACCTCCCCGATCTGCACCCCGACCGGCACCACCGGGTTCAGCGACGTCATCGGGTCCTGGAAGATCATCGCCATCTCAGCGCCCCGCAGGTCACGGCGGCCGGCATCCGACAGGGTGAGCAGCTCGGTGCCGTCGTACCTGATCGAGCCGCGGATCGTTGTGCTGCGGCTCGGCAGCAGCCCCATCACCGCCAGCGAGGTGACACTCTTGCCGCTGCCGGACTCGCCCACCAGCGCGACGTGCTGGCCCGGGCGTACGGTGAAGCTGACCTCGGTGACGGCCTCGACCTCCTCGCCGCCGGAGCCCTGGAAGGTGACGGCCAGGTCGTCGACCTCGAGCAGCGCCCTCGCCGCCGGGTCCGCTGCCGGGCTCACCGTCGCTGCCTCGGGTCCAGCGCCTCGCGCAGCGCCTCTCCGAACAGGGTGAAGCCGAGGGCGGTGACGGCGATCGCCACGCCGGGGAAAATGGCAAGTCGTGCGTCGGTGGCGAAGCGTTCCTGGGCCGCCACCAGCATCCGCCCCCACTCGGCGACGGCCGGGTCGCTGTCCCCGAGCCCGAGGAACGACAGGGCGGCCACCTCGATGATCGCGGTCGCGAGGTTGAGCGTGGCCTGCACGATCGTCGGCCCGAGGGAGTTGGGCAGCACGTGGCCCATGATGATCCGCCGCCGGCGCAGGCCGAGCGCGGACGCCGCCAGGACATAGTCCGAGCGGCTCTGGGCGAGCATCGAGCCGCGCAGCAGCCGGGCGAAGATCGGCACCTGCGCCACGCCGATCGCGATCATCACCGACGTCTGGCTCTGTCCGAGCACGGCGGCGATGCTGACCGCCAGCAGCAGGCTGGGGATCGACAGCAGCACGTCGACGACCCGCATCAGGAAGGTGTCCACCTTTCCACCCAGTCCCCCGGCGAGGCCACCGAGCAGCGCGCCGACAGACAGCCCGAGCAGGGTCGACACCACCCCGACGATCAGCGACTGGCGGGCGCCGAAGAGCAGCTGGGTGAGCATGTCTGAGCCGTAGGAGTCGAGTCCGAGCGGGTGGTCGTCCGACGGCCCCGGCACCGACGACGGCGTGACGTCCCCGGCCGACTCGGTGCCCGCCGGTTCGTAGGGGGCGAGCGCCGGGGCGAGGACCGCGACGGCCACGAAGACCAGCACGATCACCGCCCCTGCCACGGCCAGCGGGCTGCGCCGCAGCCGCCGGAACGCTCCCCGCAGCAGGCTCTCGCCCGGCTGCCCGGTCTGCCCCGTCTCGGGTCCGGCGGGGGACGGGGTCACCGAGCCGGGGGGCAGGGTGGCGCTCACGAGACCCGCACCCGCGGGTCAATGACCCCGTAGCCGATGTCGACGAGCAGGTTGATCAGGGAGTAGATCAGCGCGATGAACAAGATGTAGCCCTGCAGCACGGGGTAGTCGCGTTGGCTGATCGCGTCGAACAGGTAGCTCCCGATGCCGCTGAAGGCGAAGACGGTCTCGGTGAGCACTGCCCCCGACAGCAGCAACCCCAGGAGCAGGCCGATGGTGGTGAGCACCGGGAGCATCGCGTTACGCAGCACGTGCCGGTTGCGGATCGTCTGCGGGGCAAGGCCCTTGGCGTCCGCGGTGCGCACGTAGTCCTCGTGGATCACCTCGGCCACCGATGCCCGGGTGATGCGGACGATGATGGCCAGCGGAATGGTGCCGAGGGCGATCCCGGGCAGCACCAGGTGCACGATCGCGTCCCAGGAGGAGTCCCACTCCCGGGTGAGCAGGCCGTCGAGGACGTAGAAGCCGGTGGGGTGGGTGGCTTCGATGCGCGGGTTCAGCCGTCCCGAGGTCGGGAAGACGCCGAGCGCGTCGAACGGCCCGACGCCGATGGCGAACACCAGCTTCAGCAGGTAGGCCAGGAAGAAGACGGGGACGACGACGCCCAGCAGCGACGCGCCGACGGTCAGGCTGTCCAGGGCCGTGCCGTGCCGGCTCGCGGCGTAGTAGCCGAGCGGCACACCGACGACGACGGCGATGACCATGGCAAAGAGCACCAGTTCGAGCGTAGCCGGCCAATAGACGCTCAGATCATCCAGCACCGGGCGCCGGGACAGGATCGAGCGGCCCCAGTCTCCCTGAAATAGACCAGTGAGAT